>CACZOL010000209.1 GCA_902782705.1 uncultured Selenomonadaceae bacterium | reverse complement strand
GGATTGGTTCTGCGAGGAAAACCTGATGGTGCATATCGGCCACGAGTATCTGGCGCTGGCCGTGGACATGAACGCGAAGAAATAACTTCCCCTGTCACCTTCGCCGACATCTCCCGCAAGAAGGGGGACTTGGATTCCTGCCGCCCTCACTGAGGGAGGCGTAGCGGAGGGAGTATTTCCACGATAACGTAAACGGAGAGTGAGAACTGCATGAATGATATGGAAATCAAAAATATAGTCAACCCTGCCTGCGACGATGCGGAATACGTCCACGAAGTAGCGGAGGCGAAGCGGGCGCTGGAGCTTTGGACCATGGAGCCGGGCTTTCAGGAGGAATTCCTCGCCGCACCGGAAGAGACGCTGGCGAAGCATGGGCTTACCGTGGACGCTTTGGCGGTGAAAATCCTATGCGACCACGATACGGCGGTGGCATACCAGAATGTGCCGCCCGAGACGCTTCCCTCGGCGGTTCGCCGTTACCGGGCCTTTCTCCAGGAAAAGATCACAGATCGCTCGCGTATGACGCGGGAATACTGCGTACCGGAACATCCCGCATTCCGCGCGTGGCGGTTCCGCCAGCAGAACCGCTGCTGGGCGGAGCTCGGCAAGCGAAACGAGTCCCTCATCCATGTGCCGATGACCTTTGAGCTCGACCTCGGCTGCTCGGTGGGGTGCCCGTTCTGCGGCGTCATGGCGGGACGGCTTCAAAAAGTCTGCCGCCACGACGAAGACGGCGAACTCTGGAAAGGCGTCCTGCAATTCACGAAAGAGACGATCGGCGACGCGGTCGGGCAAGCCACCTGTTACTATGCGACCGAGCCCTTGGACAACCCCGACTATGAAAAATTCGTCGACGACTTTTTCGACGTCTTCGGCATCGTGCCGCAGCTCACCTCGGCGGCGTCCATGCGCAACCCCGAACGCACCCGCACCTATCTCCTGACCTCGCTCAAGAAATATCGGCGGATCCACCGTTTTTCCGTCCTGAGCCTCGACATCCTGCACAAGATCTTCGAGACCTTCTCAATGGAAGAACTGCTTTGCGTCGAGCTCCTGCCCCAGTTCACCGAAGCGCCGAGCAATATGTTCGCAAACGCCGGCCGCGCCCGGAAAAACGAAGACCTCCATGTGGAAGAAGAAGAAGGCAACACGATCGCCTGCATCAGCGGGTTCGTGGTCAATATGGCGGAACGCTCCATTCGGCTCATCACGCCTTGCGGCGCATCAGAGAAGTGTCCCACCGGAGAGCTGATCATCGCAAAGGAATCCTTCTCCGACCTTGCCGACTTCAAGCGCGTTCTCGTATCGCTGATCGAACGTTATATGCAGGCGGAATTCCCGAAAGATCAGCCGCTGTTCCTTCGCCCCGGCATTTCCTTCGAGAAGACGGAGACAGGCATCGAATTTTTCCATTCCAAAAAATTCCGGCTGAAATTCTTTGGCGCGGACGACCTCTCCCCCTCCCTTTATCACGACGTACTCGATAAATTGGAAGCGGGCGGCAAGACGGCCTACGACATTGCCGAAGAACTGATGGAAGAAACCGACGCGTTCCCCGCCAACGTGTTCTTTATCCTGAAAAAATTCGAGCTGGCGGGACTGTTCCTGGAGCCTTATGAAGCCAAGGGACTATGAGATTCACTCTACCAAAGGGAGGAAATCAGCATGCTTGCAAAAGACGTAATGAAAACAGAGCTCGTGACGATCAGGGAGGACACGCCCGTCAAGGAAATCGCCCAGCTGATGGTGGCGCATGACATCTCGGGGCTTCCCGTGGTGAACGGACAGGGAGAAGTGCTCGGGGTCGTCAGCGAGCTTGATTTGATGCGGAAACAGATCAAACCGAATGAGCCGAGCGTCTGGACAATGCTTTGGGGCATGGATCCCGATCGGGAGAAAAAGCATCGGGACGCGCTTCGAAAATACATGGGCAAGACGGCAGGCGAAGTCATGACCGCGCCCGCGCTGACCGTCGATGTGTCGGACAGCTTGGAAAAAGTGGGAAACATGATGTTCAACAAGCAAATCAAGCGCGTATTCGTCACGGACGGCAAAAAGCTCGTCGGCGTCGTCAGCCGCTCCGCGTTTACGAAGCTGATGCTCAAAGACGACGAAGCGTAACGGGATTCCTTCCGACGCCCGGCCGGTACGCCCGGAGGACGCGGCTTTGAAATCTCCCGCAGCCACTTGCCAAAACGGCTGCGACCACATATACTACAGTTAAAGAGGCTTTATGGCAGATCGATCCTGTTCGTAATGCATCAGTTGTTTTCACATCATTTATTTAGGAAGAAAGGGGCGATTCCATGGCAGACAAAAAACAAAATCTCGTGAAGTACGGCGAGGTCGTGGCAAGATGCTGGGAGGACGAGGCGTACAAGAAACGCTTCATCGAAGACCCGGAGGGCGTCCTCTCCGAGGCGGGCTTC
>CACZOL010000208.1 GCA_902782705.1 uncultured Selenomonadaceae bacterium | reverse complement strand
CCCGCCGAGTACGAAGCCGACGAAGGCGGCTTTTACCTCACGGCCAGCGCCGGCTTCAATCCCGGCGGCCCGGCGGCGGCGATGGCGCGCATGGACTATATGACGAAGCACCCCGACACCTTTGACCGAAGCTACGGCGCGGACCCCTACGACCACCCCGACACGGACAAACGCGAGGCGAAGCTCGCGGCCATGCTTTCCGCATACAGCGCCGGCCATGTGACGGTAAACGACCGCAAGGAGATCTTGATCGACGGTCAAAAGCTGCTTACGGCGTCGTACTCTACCGACGTTTACGACGACACGCCGGAGCAGGCGTACCTGATCGCGGGCGGGCTCGCGAAAGCGTTCCACGACTACGCGACTGTGGAGGAGTGGGCGTTCCGCCCCGGCGAAAACGGACGCATCGCGTTCCTGACCGGCGACCGCGTCTATGAATATCTGCAAGACGCCGTGGAGCGGAACCACGCCGCCGAAGAACTGGAGCGCCTCGTGCGCGCCGCCTATGCGGCGGAAAGCGCGTCGGGCGCACGGGAAAAGATGAAGGCCGAAGAGGCGGAGCGGCTCGCCTACTGGAACGAGCGCGTGGCGAAAAACACCGCCGCCAGCGAAAAGCTCGTCGAACGGCTTTACAAGAACGCCGACGCGTACAACGACATCAACGAACCGGAGCTTTCCATCGAGGAAGGGGCCCGCACGTTCCACTGCGATAAAAAAGACGTGAAGCTCGCGGGCGTCTACGCCGTACGCGGGCGCGCCAAGGCGCTGATGGGCGATTTCGCGGGCGCGGCGGCGGACTGCGACTACGCGGTGAGCCTCGATCCGAACGACGCATACGTCTATCTGAACCGCGCCGAGACGAAGCGCGCCCAGGGGCTCCCTGAAGCCGCCCTCGTGGATATCGCGAAGAGCATCGAGCTGGACCCGAAAGCGATCGCCGCGCGGAAGATGGCCGCCGACGTCGAGGACGAGCTCGGCCATAAGGAAAACGCGCTCACGCATTACGCCGCGTATTACAAGCTCGTGCCGGACGCGACGGACATTCCCGACGAATATTTCAAGGAAATCGACCCGAAAGCATGGAAGCGCATAGAGAAGGAGCGGGAAAAAGAGAAACAGCGCGCCGCCGAAGCCCGAAAGGAAAAGGAAGAGAAAGAGAAACAAGCCGATACGGGAGAAACGCCCGAGAAAAAATCCCAGGACGAAAAACAGAAATGAACGCAGCAAGAAACTGCCCGACGGCGAATGCCGTCGGGCAGTTTCTTTATTCTTCCGTCTCCTGCTTGCTCTCCCTCTTGTTCCTGTACATATCCTGATCCGCCGCTTCGACGCAGGCATTGATGTCGTCCTCCGCCGAATGCATCACCGCGTACCCGATCGCTATGCTGAGGGGCTCTTCGCGAATCTGGAACGTTCCGGCTCTCTCCCGCATCGTCTCGACAATGCGCTCCGCCGTCTCTTCGTCGGTGCCCTGCAGGATGACCACGAACTCGTCGCCGCCCATGCGGAAGATCGCCGCGCGGCTCGGCGCCGTCACGCGGAAGAGCAGCGCCGACATGCGGATATATTCGTCGCCGACCAGATGGCCGTATGTGTCGTTGATTTTCTTGAGGTCGTTGCAGTCTGCCGAGATAAACGCCACCGGGAAAATCGCCTCGCGGCAAAGCTCCGGGATATATTCCTGATAGGACCGGCGATTGAGGAGGCCCGTCAGCTCGTCCGTCTTCGAGCGTTTCTCCAGCTCCATCTTCAAAAGCTGCTGTTCCGTCACGTTGTTGATGAGCCCGACAATGCCCCTGACAGCGCCTGCGTCGTCGAAGATGGGTTCCTTGATGATCTCGAGGAATTCCTGCTGGCCGTCCTCGTTGATCTCGATGACGTAGTTCGCGCCCTGCCCGGAGGCGATGATCTTCTTGTCGGCCTCGAAGGCGCGCAGTGCGTTCTCCCTGTCCTTTCGTATCTCAGGATCGGTCTTGCCGCGAATCGTCCAGTCGGGGTCGTCCCCCTGCTCCAGATGATGCCAGTAATGCGTGGCAAAGACGTATTTCCCTTCCGCGTCTTTCAGATAGATATTCGACGGCAGTACTTTGAGCATCCGCTCGATTTCATAAAAGGACACCGAATCTTTTGCACGGATCACGTTGTCCAGGCGCTTCAAAAGAAGCTTTTTCCCGCAGGGCGGCGCAATAATATCCGCCGCGCCCATATCGAGACATTCCAAATCCTGCGCCGTCGGCGTGCGGGGCAAAACGGCGACGACCGGGATCGCGGCGAACAGCGCGTCGCGGCTGACTTGACGGAAAAACGAAAAGTTCGTTTCCCGCGCAGCGTCGAGGTCCGCCAGTACGACGGCAATCTTGTCCCGCATACGGGTCAACGCGCGCAGGGCCGCTTCCTCGTCGTCGGTGGAGACGATCTCGTACGCTCCGGAAAGCATCTCTCGGAGCTCTTTTTCCATCGGCGATTCCGATAAGAGCATCAGGATTATTTCTTTCTTCGCCATAAAACACACTCCGAAAAAACCTTAACAGGAAGGATTACGCTTCTTCCGCCCGATAGGCCACCGCGTACATGACCGGCAGCACCAAGAGCGTCAAGAACGTCGCGATGATAAGGCCCGCAGCGATCGCCACCGCCATCGGCGCCCAAAACGGACTGGTCATGAGCGGGATCATGCCAAGAATATCGGTCCCCGCCGTCAGCATGATCGGGCGAAAGCGGAGGACGGCAGAATCGAGGATCGCGTCCCAGAGCGTCTCGCCCTCCGCCAGATGGTCCTTGATCTGCTCGATCAGTATGACCGAGTTGCGGATGATCATGCCCACGAGCGCCAGCACGCCGAGGTCTGCAACGAATCCCAGCGCCTGATCGAAGACGAGCATGCCGATAGTGACGCCGATGATTCCGAGGGGCGCGGTCAGGAGAGTCATTACGACGCGCTTGCCGCTTCGAAGCTGGAGCATCAGGAGCGTCATGATGATGAATACCATCGCGGGCACCGGCGTGAGCAAGAATTTCATCGACTTCGCGCTGTCCTCCATGGAGCCGCCCGGGGTGATCGAATAGCCGAACGGCAGGCTTTCCCGAAGCTCCGCTGCCCGATCATAGAGTTTTTTCGCGGCGTCGTCCGCCGTCCCCTGCTGGATATTCGCCTGCACGGTGATGGTCGGCATCAGGTCGCGCCGCCAGATCAGCCCGTCTTCCGCCGTGAAGGAAATATCCGCGACCTGCGAAAGCGGCACGGTCCCCGTCGGCAGGTAAACGGGCAGATCGCCGAGGGCCGACAGCTCCCTGCGATCCTTTTCCGCGAGCCGCAGCTCGATGTCGATGGTGCGGTCGCCGCGATAATACTGCGCGATACGCGCGCCCGTCAGCTCGGTGTAAAGGGTCTGCGCGACGGCCTGACTGGATGCGCCGAGACTTTTCAGCTTGTCCTGGTTCAGCGCCAGGCGCACCGCTTTCGATTTCTCGTTCCAGTCGAAATTGATGTCGGTATAGTTCGCGTCCTCCCGCATGATATCGGTAAGGCTGTTCGCGATCTCGCGGACTTTTTCCTTGTCGTAGCCGGATACCCGCATCATGACAGGATAGTCGGCGGGCGGGCCCGTCTGTATGAACTTGATGTTGCCGCGGACGTTCGGGAATTCCTCGTCAAGGGCGGCACGAACAGTTTTCTCGATCTTCTTGCGGCTGTCCACGTCCTTCGCGACGATGACGAACTGCGCGTAATTGTCCGCCGGAAGCACCGGATTCGTCGTCAGCACGAATCGCGGCGCGCCCTCGCCGACATAGTAAGCGTAGCTGTCCATGTTGTCCTTTTCGACGTCCAGCATCTCGGCGAAGCGTGCGGCCTCAACGGCCGTCGCTTTCTTCGACGAGCCTTCGGGCAGGCGCATTTCGACGATAATCTCCGGACGCAGGGACGGCGGGAAGAATTCCTGCCGCACGAAGCCGAGGAGCCAGATAGCGCCCGCAAAGATCCCCGCCGTCGCCAGCAGCACGACGGCCCGATGGCGCAGGAACCAGATCAGGATATTGCGGAAGATTTGGTAGAATTTCCCCTGATACATTTCCTCCGGCGCTTTTTCCCCGCCCTCTTTCACCCGGATCAGGTAGTAGCCGAGCACCGGCGTCACGGTCACGGCGGCGACCCAGGACAGAAGCAGCGCGATGGCGATGACCGGGAACAGCGCCTCGCAGAACTCGGAGGCATTTCCCTTGGAGAAGGCGACGGGAATAAAGCCCGCGCAGGTAATCAATGTACCGGTCAGCATCGGCTTCGCCGACGATTCGCAGGCGTAGCAGGCCGCCCTCACGCGTTCCCAGCCTTGTTCCAGCTTCACGCTCATCATCTCGATGGCGATGATCGCGTCGTCCACGAGCAGGCCGAGAGAGATGATCAGCGCGCCGAGGGAGACCTTGTGCAGGTCGATGCCCAGCATATACATGAAACAGAAGGTTCCCGCCAATACCAGCGGGATGCAGAGGGCGACCACCGTGCCCGCCCTGAGGCCAAGACTCATGAAGCTGGCGATGAGGACGATGATGACGGCCTCACGAAGCGAGCCGACAAATTCGTCGATGGAGTCCTTGACGACGGCAGGCTGGTCGGAGACGCGATGGATCTCGAGCCCCACGGGAAGTTCCTCCTGCGTCTCGGCGACAAGTCTTGTGAGGTCGTCGCCGAGCTTCAGGACATTACCGCCCGGCTGCATGGAGATCGCGACGCCGATGGCCGGCTCGCCGTTGAAATACATTTTCGTCTCCGGCGGATCGATCGGACGCCGCTCCACCGTCGCGATGTCGCCGAGGCGCAGCACGCGCCCGCCTGCCGCGATGGGCGTCTCGCGTATCGCTTCCACGTCGTCGAATTGTCCCGTCACGCGCAGGAAAAGGTTGTCCGACTCCGTCGCGATCATGCCCGAGGGGGCCTTGCCGTTCTGCGCCTCGAGGGCGGCCGAGATGGTCTGCGGCGATATGCCCAGCTCCGCCAGTTTCGCGTTTTCCGCCTCGACGTAGACTTTTTCCGTCTGCACGCCGATCAGCGAGACTTTCTGCACGCTCTCCACATTCGCGGCGCGGCGGCGCAGTTTTTCCGCCGTCTGCCGCATTTCCTCGTAAGTGTAGCCGTCGCCGGTGATCGCGTAAATCGAGCCGTACACGTCGTCGAAACGGTCGTTGTAATAGGGCCCGTATACGCCGGACGGCAGATCCTTCTTCACGTCCTCGCCGAAATTCCTGAGATCACGCCAAGTCGGACGAATGTCTTCTTTCGGCACCTCGTCTTTCAGATTGATATAAATGACGGTCTGCCCGGGCCGCGAATAGCTCTTGATGTAATCCACGCCCGGAATATCGCGGAACTTGCTTTCGAGCTTATCCGTGACCTGCTCCTGCATTTCCTCCGCCGTCGCGCCGGGCCACGCCGCCGACACGACCATCATGCGGATCGTGAAAGCCGGGTCTTCCATACGGCCCAGCCGATAATACGAGAAAATGCCCGCGATAAACGTGACGATGACAAAATACCAGACGAGGTCGCGGTTCTTCAGTGCAATCTCCGTAATGCGGTTCATGGCTTCTCCGCCTCCGCACCCAAGCGGACCTCTTCGCCCTCGTGCAGTTTATGGACGCCCGCCGTCACCACTACGTCGCCGTTTTCCAGCCCCGTGACGATCGCGTCGTTCGCGCCGAAGGAGACGACGGCAATTTCCCGAAGCGTGACTTTCCCGTCCCTGACAATCCAAACGCAGGGCTTTTCCCCCGTCTGGTAAATCGCCGACAGCGGCAGCGTCGTTTCTTTTTTCGCCGCCGGAGACGCCGTCCCCGCAATATTGACGCTGGCCGTCATGCCAAGCCCCAGCCCTGCGGGCGGCGTCGGGATCGAGACGCGAACCTTGTATGTCCGCGTCGTGTTGTCCGCCATCGGCGCGATCTCGCGAATCACGCCCCGGGTCTTCGAACTCCCCATCGCCCAGAATGATATGTCGACCGATTTCCCGGCGGAAATATCCGGCAGCCGGTTTTCCGGCACATGGATCTCGACTTCAAGCTCGCCGGACTCCACGAAAGTCAGCACCGTCTGCCCGGCGGCGACTACCTGCCCCGCCTCCGCCGTGATCGCGGACACCACGCCGTCCGCGTCGGCGACCAGCTCCGTATAGGAGAGGGCGTTGTGCGCCTGCGTCGCCTGCGCCGCAGCGGTCTGATACGCGGCGAGAGCCGCGTCGTACGCCGTCTGATATTGGTCGAGGGTCGCCGCGGCGACGGCCTGGGCCGCATAAAGCTCGCGATATCGCGCAAGATTCGTCTCGGCCAGCGCGAGCTGCGCGCCGGCCGATTCCGCCTGCGCGTCCGCCGCCGCCGTCTTCTGCGCGACGTCCTTCGGATCGATCCGCATCATCACTGTGCCCGCCGTCACACGGTCGCCAAGCTGCACGCTGCGCGCGACGATCTGCCCGCCAACTTGGAACGCCATATTCTTTTCGTAGCGCCCGCGCACGTTGCCCGCGTATTCCGCCGTCCGCGCCGACGCGCCCTGCGCCACCGTCTGCGTGCGCACCAACGGCGGTTTTACCTCCGGCGCGGCCTGTTTGCCGCAACCCGAAAAGATTGCCGCTGACAGGAGCAGCGCCGTGCCGATTACCATTTTTCGATCCATGGAAAATCCTCCGTCAATTCCGATTTCATATTAAATTATTATACCACAAAATCGCGTAAAAACTCCACACAACCGCTTCGCGGCATAAGCGACCGCTTATCCCCACTCCTCACTCCCCACTCTCTAAAAAATCTCTTCGCTATATTCCGCAATAAATGGTATAATGTAGTGATGGAAGGAGGTGAAACAAGCTTTACATGACATGGATATACGCAGTTAGGAAGGGCCACGCACCCGGGATCTATCACGACGTCGAGTCATACCAGAAAGCGCTCGACGGCTTTCCGGGCGCGGAAGGACGCCGTTTCCAGGACGAGGGAGCGGCACGCCGGTATCTTGCAGGAGAGACGCCGGTGAAAAAGGGCATTTACGCTGTGCGGCGCGGACGCGTGCCAGGCATTTATTACAGCGCCGCGGAATGTGAAGAGCAGGTACGCGGATACAACGGAGCGGAGAGCCAGCGCTTCACGACGCTGGAAGCGGCGAAAGCCTATATGACCGGCGGCAAGCCGCCGAGACGCACCGTCGTCCGCGCGCCGAAAAACACGCCGCACAGCGTGCGCGGCAAGACCGCGCATCACCCGGGCGCGCGGTCGCAGCTCGTTCCCGACGGACGTACGGGGGCGGGCGCGCCCATCAAGATTTACACGGACGGCGGCTGTCTCGTTCACGAAGACGGCGCGGGCGGCTACGCGGCGGTCATCTGCCTGCCGAACGGAAACCGCAAGGAACTGTCGGGCGGCGTCGACATGACGAACAGCTCGCGCATGGAGCTTCTCGCCGCCGTCGCGGCACTCCGGACGCTGGAAAGCGTCGCGAAAATCGGCGCGTCGGTCGAGCTCTACACGGACAGCCAATACCTGTATCAGGGCGTCACGTCGAGAATCTGGCAGACGTCCGGACCCGTCGAGATGCTTTTGAACAACGACCTTTGGATCGAGCTTTCCAACCTCGTCGAAGCTTATGAAATCGAGTGGTTCTGGGTCAAGGGGCACAACGGCAACCTGATGAACGAGCGCTGCGACTGGCTCGCGACTGCGGCGGCCAAGCGGACCGTCGCGGAAAAGAAATGGGTGCCGGATTTCGCGAAACAGCTCGAAACGGCGAAAAACCGCATCAAGGAGCTGGAGCGCATCAACAAGAAACTGACGAGCGACGCCGACCGCTTCCATCTTTTAACGGACGGCAAGCTCTCCACCGCGGACAAAGACCTTTTTCGCGCGGTCTATCATGAAAGTCTGGCGGGCTTCGTCCGCTGGAAGTTCCGCCGCTGGTTCACAAAGCGGCGGCATTGAACGCAAGGGGGCGCATGGAGTTTTCCATGCGCCCCCTTGCGTTTCATCATCAAAAGTTTTCCGAACGGAAAAGGAGATTCGCAGAGCCATCGCGAATATATTCATGTCATCAAAATAAATGGTTGGAGGCGGTATCATGAAAGTTATCGGCGGCGGTCTTCCCAACGGGGCGGAAATTTCCTCCTCAATATTCGGCAAATACACGCTGGAAATTCCCGAGGGCTTCTTCAAGTCCCGGAAAATCAGCCTGAACGACCATCTGGTCGCGGTGGAGCACATCACGGAGGAAAACAAGTACAGCATTCTCGGCAAAGCGGGCTGGGGCACGCTGGGCGCGATCGCGCTCGGGCCGGTGGGGCTCCTCGCGGGGCTCGTGCTCGGCGGCAACAGCAAAGAGCTCTGCTGCGCCTGCAAGCTCGACACGGGCGAAGAGTTCCTCGTGAGCTGCGAGACGGAGGAATGCCAGAAGCTCAAATCTTTAGCGCAAAAGAACGCAGGCAAGATGGCGACGGGCCCTGTCATCGATGTTGAAGCGGAGGAAAAAGAGGACGTGATGGCGGCGATTGAGCGCCTCGGCCAGCTCCGCGACCAAGGCGTCGTCACCGAGGACGAATTCCAACAGAAGAAAGCAGAACTGCTCTCGCGGCT
>CACZOL010000207.1 GCA_902782705.1 uncultured Selenomonadaceae bacterium | reverse complement strand
CTTCCAACGTCATGCGCGTCGCGCCTCTTCTTTTTGCCTCTTTGATCAGGTGTTCCATCAGCCCCGCGCCAATCTTTCGCCCGCGATGTTCCGGTGCGACGGCGACATTCGTGATTTGCGCCTCGTCGTCCAGTATCCACGTTCCCGCGTAGCCGACCACTTTTTCATCGTCCAAAGCCAAAAGATAATAGGTGCGCTCATTCGACGCTTCTTCCCAAAAGGATTTCCGCGACCACGGCACGGCAAACGACGCCTTTTCCACCCGCTCAACCGCGTCGGCATCCTCGGGCGTCATTTCTCGAAAGGAAATCACGATTTTTCCTCCGTTTCCTTGTGACGCTTTTCCCAAAGCACTTCGGCCTCAGAGCGGCGGACGTAAATCGGTTCCAGCTCCATCGGACTTTTCCCCTCGCCGTTTTCCAAGCGGATTATCGCACGCGCGGCAACGAGCGCGGCACGCGGCATGATATGCGTGATTGGCGCAAGCGTCGCGTTTCCCGGCAGTTCAACGCCCTTTGTGACCAGTTTTCGCGCAAAATCTCCCGCCAGCGTCACCGGCAATTTTTCCTCGACAATCGCATCGACAATCTCCTGCGGCGATGCAACGACGACCTCTTTTTCACAGACGAGGCCGTTTCCCTCAGAGCGGTAAAGCGCAAAATAGGCGTTTCCCTTCTGCGCGTCAATCAACGGCGCAATCAATGCGCCCGGCGACGGGAACGCCGCTGCCAAGGCCTCTAATGTCGGCACGCCGATCAAGGGAATCGAAAGCGCGTAGGCAATCGCCTTCGCCGCCGCCAAGCCGATACGAAGGCCGGTGAACGAGCCTGGGCCAAGGCTCACGGCGACGGCAGAAAGCTCTTCGCGTTTTGTGTCCGCAAGCCGCAAGACCTCGTCGATATTCGGCACCAATGTCTCCGAATGGGTGAACCTCGTCTCCGCCGTCAGCTCCGCCAGTACGCGCTCCTCTGTCGCGACCGCCACGCTCGACACCAACGTTGCAGTATCCATCGCAAGAATCGTCATTTTTCCTTCAATGCCCGCCATAGCGCGCTTTCCTCCTCTGTCGTAAAAAACGCGAGCCGCCGCTCGTTTTCCGCCTCGCCCCGCTCGATTTCCAGCCGGATATGCGGCGTCGGCAGCGCGTCAGGGAATTTATCCGCCCATTCGATCAGTACCACGCTCCGCCCGTCTTCGGCGTATTCGTAAAACCCGATCTCATCCAGCTCGTCTTCCCGCTCCAGACGGTAAAGATCGAAATGCGTGACGGGCAGACGTCCGCGATATTGATTCATCAGCGCAAACGTAGGGCTCGTAACGTCTTCCGTCACGCCCAATCCCCGAGCAAATCCCTGTGTGAAAAGCGTCTTTCCCGCACCGAGATTGCCGACGAGGCAGAGCACGGTTCCCGCTTCCGCCGCCGCACCAAGCCGCTCCGCCAAAGCTGTCGTTTCCTCCGGCGTGCACGTCTCTATCATAAACGAAAATTCTCCCATGCCGTCAATCTCCTCATTCGTCAAAAAATACCACGTTCATTATAACGCCTTCGTTTTAGTTTTGCCGTAGGCAAAACTTCCTCTTTCAGCGTTTCAACGAGGCGTGAAATATGCTTAGCCCCTGTTATTTACGCATTTCTCCCACCTATAGATGCGGGGAACCTCTTTTGCCGAGTTATAACTCAAATTGACTCCATAAAAAAAGAGGCTCCGGCCCGCCGAAGTCTCTTTGTCATTTCATCTCTTATTCCATCGCTTCCGCCAATTTTTTCACGTTGACGGCGAGGCCGCAAACGACCAAATAGACCTCGTCCGCCGCGCGCGCCATCCATTGATTCGCGATTCCGGCAACGTCCCGATATTCGCGGGACAAATGATCACCCGGCACGATGCCGCTGCCGACTTCGTTCGTGACAAAAACCGTCGTTCCCGAATTTTCCTTCGCCTGCGCAATCAGCACGTCGAGCTTTTCTTTCGCGAGGGAATAGTTTTGATGCGAGTCCGCAATCGAATCGAGCGAACACAAAATATTGCTCATATAAAGCGTAAGGCAGTCGAAAAGCACCGCGTCGCATTCTCGTCCCGCCTCTTTCAGCGCGAAGTGCGCGTCAAGAGGCGCCTCGTAAGTCTTCCAGTCCGCCGGACGCCGCTCTTTATGAAGCTTCACGCGGAACGCCATTTCTTCGTCATAGACCTCCGCCGTCGCGATATAACCGATGTGTTTTCCGACGCGTGCCACATATTGCTCGGCAAAACGGCTCTTGCCGCTGCGCGCT
>CACZOL010000206.1 GCA_902782705.1 uncultured Selenomonadaceae bacterium | reverse complement strand
GCTGCCGCCGCCGACGCAGGCCAGCAGATAATCGATGCGTCCGCCCGTTTCCTTTTTCGCCTGTGCGCGAATCTCATTGCCAATGCAGGACTGAAAATCCCGCACGATGGTCGGGTAAGGGTGCGGACCCACCGCTGAACCGATGATGTAATGCGTGTCTTCGATATGGGCGGCCCAGTAACGGATCGCCTCGCTGGTCGCGTCCTTCAGCGTGCCGGTACCGCTGGACACGGGAATGACCTGCGCGCCGAGGAGCTTCATGCGGAACACGTTCAGCTTCTGCCGCTCGATGTCCGTCGTTCCCATGAACACATGGCACTCCATGCCAAAAAGCGCAGCCGCCGTCGCCGTCGCGACGCCGTGCTGGCCCGCGCCCGTCTCCGCGATGACGCGCTTCTTGCCCATGCGCTTTGCCAGTACCGCCTGTCCCAGCGCGTTCGTGATTTTGTGCGCGCCGGTGTGAAGCAAATCTTCACGCTTCAGATAAATCTTCGCCTTGCCGTAGTGCTCTGTCAGCCTTTTCGCATAGTAAAGCATCGTCGGCCGCCCTGCGTAGCGCTCCAGATAGCCCCGTACCTCCTCCTTGAAATCTTCGTCATCCTTATACTTCTCATAAGCCGCCTGCAGCTCCGTCAGCACCGGCATCACAATCTCCGGCACGAACTGCCCGCCGTATTTTCCAAATCTTCCCGTCGTCATGATATGAAACCTCCCGTTGTTGTTCTTCAGTCTTTATGATATGTATCAATTCTTTCTTCACGCGCTCTTTGTCGCCATTTCGCCGCCGACGGACGAAAGCTGCCGCGTCATCTGCGCGACGCTGGGCGCGGTTACGAGTCCCTCGCCGACGAGGATCCCGTCGCAGCCCGCCTCACGCAGCCGAGCGGCGTCTTGCGCGCTCTGCACGCCGCTCTCGCTGATGATGGTGCGCCCATCGCCGATCTTCGGGAGCAGTGCCATCGTATTCTCGATCGAGGTCGTGAACGTCGTCAGATTGCGATTGTTGACGCCGATGAACTCCGCCGGCGTGTCCAGCGCTGCACGCAGATCTTCCTCATCATGCACCTCGACAAGAGCGTCCATGCCAAGCCCCCAGGTCAGATAAAGGAACTCCATGAGCTGCCTCGGGGAAAGGATCCGCGCAATCAGGAGCACCGCATCCGCGCCGAGCATCCGCGCTTCGTAAATCTGGTACTCGTCGATGATGAAATCCTTTCGGAGCATCGGCATGTTCGTCATCTTCCGCACAGCGGCGAAATCTTCGTTCGAACCCAGGAAATGCGGATCGGTGTGTACCGAAAGCGCGCTGGCGCCGTTTTCCTCGTAAATCTTCGCCAGCTCCGTCACCGAATACGCGCGGCAGAGCCGTCCCTTCGCCGGCGACTGGAGCTTGCACTCGGCAATCAAGCTCCAGTCCTCGCCGCGAAAGCGATGGGACAGATGAAATCCCGCAGGCTGCGCCATCTGCTTCACTTCCGACAGCGGCAGGGATCTCTTCGCCGCCGCCACGATCTCTTTTTTCTTTTCGACGATGTCCGCAAGAATATTTTTCATGATGTTCTTATCCTTTCTATCTCCTGCATAAACGCCGCGATTTTCTCCGGCGACTTTTCCCCGTTCTCCTCTAGGCTCCCCGATACGTCGAGGGCGAAGGGGGAAAGCGTTTTCGCCGCCTCTTCCGCGTTCTCCTCCGAGATGCCGCCCGCCAAGAGCAGCGGCTTTTTCAGCTTCCGCGTCTCCTCCGCCGCCTCGCGCCATCGGAACGTCTCGCCCGTGCCGCCCGCCATGCCCTTCTTGAACGTGTCGAGCAAAATGTAATCGGCGGGATAATCGTTCGCGGCCGCGACGGAAAAATCGTCGCGCCATCGGAACGCTTTGATGATCCGCACGTCCGCCGCCGCTTGAAGCGCCTCCGCATACTCCGGCGGCTCGTGTCCGTGAAGCTGTATTGCGTCGAAATGACAGCGGCGTACAAGCGCTTCGACTTCTTCCAACGTCTGGTCGACCACGACGCCGACGGTTGTCGGTCCGCCTTTGACGGTCCGCACAATATCCGCCGCCCGGCTTTCCGGAACGAATCGGCGGCTTTCCGGCCACATGATGAAGCCGAGAAAATCCGCGCCCGCGCGTGCCGCCGTCTGCGCCGCTTCTATCGTCCGAAGTCCGCAAATCTTAACTTTCATGACGCTTTCCCTTTCCCTATCTTTCTTGCAATAAATAAAGCCCCGACGGAAGTTCTCTTCCGTCGGGGCGAAATATCTTTCGCGGTGCCACCCTGATTCAAGCCTATAGGGTTCGCCATGACCGCTAAATTCACGCTACGCTTCCGCTTGCGTTCATTAAGCGTTCTGGCGTCCGTCGCACTAACCTCCCGCTTCGCTAACGCTCGCGCTCGCTAAGTGCTCTCGTAAAAAAAATCCATTTCATCCACCGGGACGAAACGGATTCGCTGTGCCACCCTGCTTAGGCTTCTCTGTCGGATACAAACGTAATATATCCTATCCCTGTAACGGAG
>CACZOL010000205.1 GCA_902782705.1 uncultured Selenomonadaceae bacterium | reverse complement strand
GAGGAAATCCTGACCGGAATGGAACTGTCGCAAAAGGAGATCCTTTTGGCGGAACTTCTTATGGAAGAAAATTTTTTCCGTCTGTCGAAAGGGCTAGGAGGAGATTCCTCGTTTTCTGCCCGTCTTGACGTCCGGAAGCGTTTTGGCGATGTCCACCTTAGTCTCTCAGCGAAAGGGGAGCAATTCAATCCTATCATTGAGATGAACGAGATCACGGAGGACGAGACGGACTACTACAGTATCGCCATTCTGAAAGCGAATCGGGAAAAATTGAGTTATTCGTGGAAAAAGGGCGAGAATATCGTTTCCATCCGAATCCACAGTTCCGACAGCAAGAACGCCGTCTACACGCTGACGGCTCTCGTTCTTGGTATCGCTCTTGGCGTCGTCATGAAGGCTAGTCTTGAAGGTGAAACGCTCCGATGGGTGGGCAACACTTTCTTTTTGCCGATTGAGACGATGTTTATGAATGCGCTGCTGATGGTGGCGGCGCCGATGATCTTCTTCTCGGTGACGGCGGGAATTACCGGCATGTCTGACACGGCGGATATCGGGCGTATGGGCGGGAAGCTCCTTTTGATTTCCATGGCGAAGTTGGCGATCATGTTGGGACTTGCCGTTTGCTTGGGGGTGCAGATGGGCGCCATGCCGGAACTGATGGTCATGGCAGGAGGGGACTCCTCCGTGGGAGGCGCCACCCTGTCTGTACGAGACGTCATCATGGGCATCGTACCAAAGAACATCATCGTTCCTTTTGAAGGAAACAATCTTTTACAAGTGCTGTTCCTTGCCCTGTTTTTCGGCATGCTTTTGTCGAAAGCTGCGGACCGGGTGGCTGGGGTTCGAACTTTCGTCGTTTTTTGCAGCGGCTTCTTTACGGATGCCATGGGCGCCATCTTGCCGCTGATGCCTGTCGTGGTGGCGGTTTCCATGGCAAAGCTGATGATGAATACCGAACTCTCTGTGCTGCTTCTTTATGGGCGTATCATCGGCGGAGCCTTTGTCGAGCTTCTGCTGGTGATCGTCGTTTCTGCTGTTTTCGTGGCGGTGGTGGGACGGTTGTCGCCGATGCCGTTTCTGAAAAAATTCCTTCCCTTCAGTATCCTGCCTTTTTCCCTCCGCAGCTCTAATGCGTGCCTGCCGGATACCCTGGCCTTCTGCTCGAAAAAGCTCGGCATGGAGGAAAAAGTTGCGATGTTTGCTGTTCCCGTAGGGCTCCAGTTCAACATGATGGGCAGCGGGAGCTACGTCGTCATGCTGGCGCTCCTTCTGCGGCTGACTTTCGGCCTTCCGGTGGACGCGGAGTTCTTGTTCTCGTTCTTTTTCGCGGTGCTGCTTTTGGCGTTCACGTTCCCCAGCGTGCCGGGCGCGACCATTCTTGTCATGGCGTCTGTCTTTGGCATGGCCGGGGTTCCGGCGGCGCAGGTCACGCTTTTTATCGGTATCGACCCGTTGGTAGACGGATTTCGGACTGTGGGCAACGTAGTCGGAAATACGGTGTCTGCGTTCCTGTTGGCGCGGACGGAAGGGAAAGTGGATCAGTCGGTCTATGACGCGGACTGAAGCCGGACGATGTGAACGGAGAAGGGAAATGATTGTTTGCGATTGAGAAGAAAGCCGTGGATTGACACGGCGATTCACGACTTTGATGATTTTGTATATCCGAAGGACAAGCCTGCGACGGAGGCGGAGCGCGGACGATGGAAGGAGATATTCGGCCGTCCTGCGCCGCTCTACGTGGAGCTCGGCACGGGCAAAGGCGGATTTATCAGCCAGATCGCGGCGCGCCAGCCGGAGAACAGCTTCCTTGGGATCGAAGCACAGCAGGACGTGCTTTACAAGGCGGCAAAGAAAGTGCGTGAGGCGGAGCTCAAAAACGTGCGGCTGCTCGTCTTTGACATTCACGCGCTGGAGGAGATTTTCGCCCCCGGGGAAGTGGACGGTCTTTATATCAATTTCTGCGACCCGTGGCCAAAAGCGCGGCATGCGAAGCGACGTCTTACGTATCGCGCGTTCTTGGAAAAATATCGGCGTGTTTTGCGGCCCGGCGGACTTTTGATTTTCAAGACGGACAATCCGGGGCTTTTCGATTTTTCGCTGGAGGAGTTCGCGGCTGCGGGATTGCAGGTTGAGGACGTGTCCTACGACTTGCATGCGGAGAATCGACCGGACAATATCGAGACGGAGTACGAGAAAAAATTCAGCGGCTTCGGGGAAAAAATCCATCGCTGCGTCGTGCATTTTCCATGATACATTGTAATGTCGTATATTAGCTGCCGTAGGGGTGCCCTGCGGCTTTTTTTATGTCGCGGCAGGAAATTTTCGTTTCATGCAGAATAGAGACAAAAAAAGACGCGCGGGGAGGGGCGAAGCTATGCAGACGATACGGGAGCGCACGGAAGAATTGGAATATCAAATCCTGTCGCCGGACGCGGCGAAGAGCCGCGAGGCAAAACGGCGGGGCGAGATCGATCTTTGCCCGTTTCGAACCGCGTATCAGCGCGACCGCGATCGGATTCTTCATTCCAAGTCGTTTCGCCGCATGAAACACAAGACGCAGGTTTATATCATGTCGGGCGACCACTACCGCACGCGTATGACGCACAGTCTTGAAGTTGCGCAGATTTCGCGGACGATTGCGCGAGGGCTGCGGCTGAACGAGGATCTTGTAGAGGCGATTGCGCTGGGGCACGACGTCGGGCACACGCCGTTCGGTCATTCGGGCGAGGCTGCGATGGCGGAGCTTTGCGGTCATTTTGCACACAACGAGCAGAGCCTTCGCGTCGTCGATTATTTGGAGCGTGAGGGCGCGGGCCTGAATTTGACGGACGACGTGCGGGACGGCATCGTCCATCATACGGGCAAGGAGCGCGCGAAAACTTTGGAAGGACGCATCGTGCACCATGCCGACCGCATCGCATATCTTTGCCATGATTATGACGACAGCCTGCGCGCGGGCCTCCTGGCGCCGGACGATTTGCCGCCGCTGGTGGTGGACGCGCTGGGGGACGCACATTCGGCGATGATTACTGGGTTTGTATCGGATATTATCACTTATTCGGAAGGAATCCACGATATTTCTTTTTCCCCGTCGATGCAGGACGTGATGAAGACTTTTCGCGAGTTCATGTTCGAGCGTATTTACCATTCGACGGCGTTGGCACGGGAGCGGGAACAGGCCGTGTTTGTGCTGCGTCAGCTTTACAAATATTTTATCCGGAATTTTGACCGGCTGCCGAAAGAATTCCTCGAGCGCGAGGAGCGCTGGGGACGGCAGCAGAGCGTCGTGGATTATGTGGCGGGGCTGACGGACAGCTATGCGGTGCAGCTGTTCCATGAGATCTTCGTGCCGCCGGTGGGCATGACGATCAAGGAATCGTTAGGGCGGTAACGCTTGTCGGGGATTTTTCTGACGGGAAAATTTTCTTTTTTTTGCGAAAGGATTTTTTTGATTTGTATGGAATATAATCCGTTGAAAACTTTTTTCCAAAGGTGGAGCTTTGTATGAGAAGCGCGGCGATGGACGATTTCGTGGCCCGCGTGCGCGAGGCTTCGGATATTTTGAGCGTGGTCGCGTCCTATGTTCCGCTGAAAAAGAAAGGCCGGAACTATTGGGGCTGTTGTCCGTTTCACCAGGAGAAGACGCCGTCTTTCTCCGTGACGCCGGACAAGGGGTTTTTTTATTGTTTCGGCTGCCACGCGGGCGGGAACGTGTTCAAGTTCCTGTCGATGATCGAGAATGTCAGCTATTTCGACGCGATCAAGATGCAGGCCGAAAAGCTCGGAATCCCGCTGCCGGAGAGAGAGAAATCCGACGAGGAGATCGCGCGCGACCGAAAGCTCGACGATCTCAGGAAAATGATGGGTATGGCGCAGTCGTTTTTCCACAATTGCCTTTTAAAAACGCGGTATGGCGAAGCGGGCCTCCGCTATTTCGCAGGGAGAGGAATCGGGAAAGAAACGATTGAGGCTTTCGGGCTCGGGTTTGCGCCGGACGCTTTCGGGAAATTGCGCGACGGTTTTTTAAAGCGGGGCGTCAGCGAAAAGCTGCTCTTGGAAGGCGGGCTCGTCACGGAAGGGCGGGGCGGCGTCTACGATCGCTTCCGCAATCGGGCGATGATTCCCATCGCGGACGAGCGGGGACGCGTCGTCGGATTCGGCGGACGCGTCATAGACGACGGTAAGCCGAAATATTTGAATTCGCCGGAAACGGCGATCTTCAACAAACGTCGTTTGCTTTTCGGGCTGGATCGCGCGAAAAGCGCCATTCGCTCGGAGGGCTGGGCGCTTCTCGTTGAGGGGTATATGGACGCGATTTCGCTGGCGGCGGCGGGCGTCGGCAATGCGGTCGCGTCGCTGGGAACGGCGTTCACGGCGGAGCAATGCCGATTGCTTCTCCGTTACACGACGGATATCTGTTTTTGCTATGACAGCGACGAGGCGGGACAGCGCGCAACGCTGCGCGCGCTTTCTATCGTAAGCGCGACGGGCGCGCAGGCGCGCGTTTTGATCGTGCCGGACGGCAAGGACCCCGACGAGTTCGTGCGAAAGCACGGCGGTGAGGCTTTTCGTGAGCTGGCGAAACAGGCGGTACCGATCGGGAAATTTCAGATTCAATACGCGCTCAAGAGCAACGATATACGTTCGTTGGACGGGAAAAACCGGGCGCTGCGCGCGTGCCTTCCGACGCTCAGGGCGTCGGGCGCGGTGGAGCAAAACGCGTATATCCATTATTTGCAGAGCAATCTGGGCATCGACGAGGGAATCATTCGTCAAGAGCTGGCTATGTATCGGGGTGATGAACCGGCGGCTGAGCTTCGACCTGAGCCCCGTCGGCAGGCGGTGCGGACGGTGGACGATGCGGTGCGCCGCGCAGGCCGCGTTTTAATACGCAAGGCTTGGGAAGACGCGGGCGTGGCGGTATTGGCCGTGGCTGAGCTTGGAAACGAACCGTTTCCGTACCCGCTTCATGAGCAGCTGCTTCGCTATATTGCGGCGTGCGCGGACCAGGAAGAAGAGCCGAGCGAGGAACGCGTTGCAGAGACGCTTGGCGAGGAGGCGGAAGCGGAGCTCTCGCACGCATTGCTTGAAGAGACGCCGGACAAGGAGGGCCTGTGCGACGACTGCCTGCAGGTGATCCGGCTCGCGCAAATGCGCGCAGCCTTTGAAGAACACCGTCTTCGCGCGGACGCGATGGAAAGAGAAGGAAATTCAAATTTTTTGCAGGAATTACAAAAAAGTCAGCGAATAAAACAAGAGATAGATCAGCTGAATAATTTACGGCAACGAATGGATGAGTGAAGGATTGAAACGCAAAGCAACGCAGGAAAACAAGGAAAGGGGGCGGCAGGATATGGCGGAAAAGAAGACGGCAAAAAAAGCTGCGGCGGTAAAAAAGACCGAAAAGGCACCGGCGAAAAAGACGGCGAAAGCGGAAGAAATGAAAAAGTCCGGCGCAGCGGCTAAGAAAGCTCCCGCCGTGAAGAAGCCGGCGGCGAAGGCCGCAGCAAAAACGTCCGCGTCGTCCCCAAAACAGGCGAAGTCCACGTCGAAAAAAGCTGAAAAGACGACGGCGAAGTCTGCAATCAAGAAAAATGAAGCGGCGAAGGCGAAGTCTGCGCCGAAGAAAGCTGAAACGCCGAAGGCTAAACCCGCGTTGAAGAAGCAGGAAACGCCGAAGGCAAAGACCGCT
>CACZOL010000204.1 GCA_902782705.1 uncultured Selenomonadaceae bacterium | reverse complement strand
GTAGTCCATTGTGTTTCCCCCTACTCCACTCTTCACTCTCAATAAAGCTTTTGCGCTTCCTCCGCGCTTATCTTCTCAAACCGCACCGTGTCGCCCGGTCTCGCCTGCGCGAGTTTCGGCAGATCAAGCGAGAGCACTGTCCCGATTTTTGCGTAGCCGCCCGCCGTCTGATGATCGGCCATCAAAAGAATCGGCTTGCCGCCGGACGGCACTTGAATCGAACCGAACACGATACCGTCGGAGACGATGTCCGTTCCATTGTGGCTCTCGATCTCCGGCCCTTCAAGCCGAAGGCCCATGCGGTCGCTGTTCGGACTGATTTCGTAGCTTGCCGAGAAAAACGTGTCGAGTCCCGCCGCGGTAAAATATTCCTCCTGCGGACCGGGAACGACACGCACCGTTACCATACTTTCATAGACAGGCAGCTCATAAACGAGGGCCGGCGGCGTCCAATCGTCGTCGGGAAGCGTCGGCAAAACGTCGCCCGCCTTCAGCGCCCGCCCCTCAAAGCCGCCCAGCTTCGCGCTCATATCTGTGGCGCGGCTGCCCATGACGACCGGCACGTCGACGCCGCCGCGCACCGCAAGATAGCCCCGACACCCGGTCGCCGCCATGCCAAAGGAAAGCGTTTGCCCGGCCTCGGCACGAATCGCCTGATAGCGCGCAATCGGCGCACCATCGAGCTTTGCCTGCATGTCCGCGCCCGTCGCCGCAAACCACGTTGCCGTCTGGAATTCCAGCGTCGCGCCGAGGAACGTCATCTCCAGCACAGCCTCGCCCTGCGTATTTCCCACCAGCGCGTTCGCAGCCTCGTAAGCTGCGACGTCCATCACACCGGAAGGACGAATGCCGCTGGACTGGTAATAGAAGCGCCCTTCGTCCTGCACCGTCGTCAAAGGGCCTGGCGTTTTCACAAGAATGCTCATATCGCGCCGCCCTCCTTTTTCTGTCGTTCGTATTCCTCGGGCGAGATCGGCACAAAACGGATATAGTCTCCCGCTTCGCAGAGTACGGGCTTCTCACGCTTCGGATCGTAAAACGATACGGGCGTCATACCGATGAGCCGCCAACCGCCCGGCGAAGCCATCGGATACACCCCGGTCTGGCTGCCGCCGATACCGACAGAGCCGGCAGGAATGGAAACGCGCGGAGAATTGAGCCGAGGCGCGGCGATACGTTCGTCCATCCCGCCCAAATAGACAAAGCCCGGCAAGAAGCCGAGCATATAGACGCGATATTCCGTTCCCGCGTGTATGTCTATGATCTCCTTCTCGGAAAGCCCCGTAAGCTCCGCCAACCCCGCGAGGTCCTCGCCGTATTGGCCGCCGTAGCAGCAGGGAATTTCCAGCACGCGCCGTTTTTCCGTTTCCGCCGCCGCGCCCTCGATATCCGCGGCTTCAATGCGGGCGCGAAGGGCCTGCATCGAAATAACGGCGGGATTGTATTCTACTAAAAGAGAGCGGTACGTGGGGATCATCTCCCGCACGCCCGCTACCTTTTCCGCCAGCAGAACTTTTTTCAGCGCGTTGACCTTGCGGTTCACGTCCTCGGAAATCACGTTCCCGAAATCCGCAACCAGCGCCCGATCGCCCGCCGGAAGGATTTTCATATCTGCCATGATATTAGTTGGTCGCCTCTAAAAATTCGTCCAAAACGGCCTTGCGCATCTTCTCGTACAGCTCCGGCTGCTTGCCGCCCACCGGCTTGCCGTCGATATGATCGACGCGGACGCAGAGGTTCGAGGAGCTCGTGACGAGGACTTCCTCAGCGTTCATCAAATCATTCAGATAATACGGAGTCTCGCTGACCGCAATACCCAGTTCCTTGCACTTCTTGATCAGGTGCGCACGTGCGATGCCCGGCAGGATCAGCTCGTCCGTCGGCGCCGTGAAAAGCTTGCCGTCCTTGATGATATGGCAGTTGCTGTGCGCGCACTCGGTCACGCGTCCGCCCGGACGATAGAGAATCGCCTCATGGCATCCGGCCTTCTTGGCCTTCTCCGCCGCCATGACCGACGGAATCAGGTTCAGCGTCTTGATATTGCAATGGAAGAAGCGCGTATCCGGCTC
>CACZOL010000203.1 GCA_902782705.1 uncultured Selenomonadaceae bacterium | reverse complement strand
TTCTTCCCGGACAACGCCGCGAACGTCGTCTTTGCCATGTATATCTTAGGCGTCATCATGGCGATTATCGCCGCAAAGCTCTTGGGCGGCACAGTCTTTCAGGAGAAAGGCTCCACGTTTCTCTTGGAGCTCCCCCCTTACCGCATCCCAGATATGAAAACAGTTCTTTTGGAAACATGGGACAAGGGCAAAGGTTATCTGATCAAAGCCGGAACGATTATCTTCGCGATGTCCGTCCTGATCTGGTTCCTCAGCAACTTCAACTTTGGCGGCATGACGGAGGAAATGAACGAAAGCTTCCTCGCCGCTCTCGGCACGGGCATGTCGAAACTGTTCTTCTTCCACGGTTTCGCTACTTGGGAAGCGGGCGCTGCCGTCATCACAGGCATCTTGGCCAAGGAATCCGTGGTTTCGACGATGGGAATCCTGTACGGCGTCGGCGAAATCTCCGCCGAGGCGGAGGACGCTGTGGAGACTGCCGCGACACTAATGCAGAGCGGCATGGCAACGGCCTTCACTACGATGTCCGCCGTCGCGTTCATGGTCTTCTCGCAGCTCTACACGCCCTGTGTCACCGCTCTCGGCACCATCAAAAAGGAAACCGGCTCGTGGAAATGGATGGGCTTTTCCGCCGCTTACATGTTTGCCGTCGCTTGGGTTGTATCCCTGCTCGTCTATCAGGGCGGCAGGCTGATGGGATTTTGAGGTGAACGAATCATGGCAACTTACATTTTAGGCGCCGTTCTCGGCGTCGCGCTTATCGCCGCCGGACGCCACATCTACCGCAATTTCACCAATGATACGCATGACTGCTGCGGCACGGAATCAAGCTGTACCAGCTGCACCAGCTGCCCGCACTGCGGAAAATAACCGAATACTAAAAAAATCTGTCGTATGAAAAATTTTTTCATACGACAGATTTTTTTATATACCGCGGAACGGTTAATACGTCCTGCGAACGCGTTTCACCTCGAATGATGACGCCGCGCTCAACCCGGCGGGAAAACAGCTTTACTTGTCCGCACGGGTCACGTTGTCGCCGTAAATCGTCTTGAAATCATCCCGCATGGAGACGGGAATCCAGCCGCTTTCCTCGCAGGTCTTCCGGAGCTTCTCGGCCTTCTTCGGACTCCCGTATTCACGCGCCGTATCGTCGCAGAGCAGCGCGAATGCCAGCGATTTGTACTTGTTGTTCGTGATGGTATAGTTGAACATACTGAAATCGCCGGAAGAATTGCCGAAAGCCAACACCGGCTGTTTGCCGATCTCCCGGACGATATTCGAGACTTTGTTCATCTTCAAGTCCTTCATGACAAATTCGCCGCGCAGCACCTTGTCGTCTTTCGTATAGAGATAATTCACGCCGTCCGTATCCCCTTGATGCAGCGCGGGATGGCTGGCGTCCGTGCCGATGATGTTATCCGATTCCACGGGCAATACGCCGTTCACAAGCACGCGGAGCGTTTGACGGTCGGTGCCGGACACGATGAACACTTTGAATTGGTTTGCGTTGAGATAGGAAATCACCTCGACCATCGGCAGATAGAAGGCTTCTCCCCATTTGAGATTCACCATGCCCTCCGGGGACGTTTCCATGAATTTGCGCACATACGCCTCGTATTCGGGCAGCGTCATGTCCGCGAATACGGAAAGCTGGGACTTCGCCTCACGGATCATGTTGTCCTTTGGGATTTCCGTCAGGCTGTGCTGGGCCGTCGGGCGGTCGAAGACGTTGGGCTCGGGAACGGGATTCGGAATCCCGATATGATAGATTCCGTCCTCGACCATTTCCGCCGTGGCCCGATCCTCGGGAGACGCCGTGTAGCTCGGATCGTGGAGTGCGCGCTCCAAATACAGCATCCACTCGAAATAGCAGGGCATGGTCTCGCCGACGAGGGTTCCGTCCAAATCAAAGACGGCGATGCGGTCTGCCACAGGGATGAAATTCTTGCTGTTCTTGTCAGTAACGTCCTTGATATACGCGGTCAACGCACGGTAAGATTGCGCATCCTTGTTCCAGTATTTGAAATTGCCGCCCGAACGGTTCACGGATATTTTTGCCAGTTCCGCCCGCGTCGCCGCCTCTGATACGGGCGGCCCCGCCATGAATCCGAATCCGAGCGCCGCCGCAAGCAAAGCCGTGCAAATCTTTTTCGTCTTCATTTGATACCACTCCATTTCTTTGTAATGATTTCCATTCATCCGCCATGTGCCGGACGTCTATTGCCACTCGCTATTCACCTTGTGAAATTATATCATTTCACAAGAACCCGTGCAAAGCCTTCTTAGTTAAATACAGTTTCAAGACGCATAGGCCGCAAAAAAATCCCTTCGTCCGTTCTTTCGAGCGAAACGAAGGGATTTTCCACGTCCCTACTTGATAATCTCCAGTTCTTTCAACAGCGAGAAGTCAATATTCGTGGACAACTCCGGATGACGCCGAAGGTATCCTTGATGTTCCTCTTCCGCCTGATGGAAATTTTTCAGCCGCATGGCTTCCGCATAGCACTGCCGCGGACCGTTCGGATCGTGGTTCGGATCGTTGACGGTCAGCGCCGCGTTTGTTGCGGCAGGGACTTTTTTGCGATTGCGGATGAAGTTCATGTGATAATCGACGATGGGCTCGTCCTCCGCAGAATCGTAATAAACGCCGCTCCGATACATCGGGCCTTCACAGTTTCCCTGTCTGTCCTTGCTGTACGGATTGATGACGGTAAACAGGATATCCATCAGCATAGAGACGTCAATCTTTTTCGGATTGAAACTGACTTCAACGCCCATCGTGGCTCCGGTCTTGCCGCGAATCACGTCCTCGTACTGCGGCGACTCGATTTCGGAATTGATATATCCCGCGATCACAGACTCGACGCCCTGCACCCGCGAGAACACCTCCTGCAGTTCGTGGAAGCTCCCGCCTGCAAAATAAATCTTTTTTGTGTACATGAAAGCCCCCTCCACTCTTTTATTTTACGCTAAGAAAAGCGTCGTCTTTTTTACGGGACGGCGCTTCTCTTTTTCATGTGTTACTTATTGGTTTCCGGATGCAACAAATCGACGTGACGCTTCGCCGCCCGCTCGATGTCGAACATATTGATCAGCTCGGCCACGGCCTGCGTCGGCGAAATAACGCCCTTCAGGACAGCCTCCTTGATCTCCGGCATGCGCCCTTGGATCACGGGATCGTCGAAGAACAGGTTGTGCAGATGTTCGTCGACCATACTGTGGACCCAATCGAGAAGCTGCTCCTCACGACGGCGCTGGAACACGCCGGAATCATGCGTTACCTTATCGAAGGCGCGAATGATGTCCCAAAGCTCCTTGAGCCCCGTCTTTTTCAGCGCGGAAGCAAGGTAGGCATGCGTCTGCCAGCCTTCGGTGGCCGGACGAATGAACTCGATCATTCGCTCGTACTCGCCTCGGGTCACTTTGGCTTTGACGTAATTGTCGCCGTCAGCCTTGTTGACCACGATGGCGTCCGCAAGCTCCATGATGCCTTTCTTGATTCCTTGCAGATCGTCGCCCGCGCCGGTAAGCAC
>CACZOL010000202.1 GCA_902782705.1 uncultured Selenomonadaceae bacterium | reverse complement strand
CAGGCTCGTTGCTGTCAATCTTCGCGATTGCCTTGCCGACGCCGATATATGTCATATCCCTATCCGTAAGCGAAATCTCAAACGTATTATTGACGAGATAGACCTTTTTCGCTCCTGTCCCCACAATATCCCAAAGGTCATCTTGATCAAAGGCCGCGTGGTCAACATCGTCAAGAATTTCTTTGTCGGTTGTAGCTTGGCGCAAACGGGTCAGTCGTTCCTGTCTATCCCGCACCGTTTCCACATCTTCCGCCGCATTTTCGCCCACCGCATATTCCATGCTGAAAATTGCGGACAGCTTTTGCCGTAATTCCGCAGAATCCTTTTCGTCCAACAAAGCTTCCGCCTGCATCGCCTCGTTTTCATAACGACGGTCATGAAGCCAAGTCATGAGCTTTCCGCTGGAAAAATGCTCAAAGATTTTCTCCACGTCCCAGTGTTCTTTCAGTTCGCCTAACGTGTATACTTTCACATTATCCTTCATTTCCAATGGAAATCGTATCGTTTTTGCCATGTGCCTCCGTCCTCCCTATGCAAAAATCGCCGCCACCGTGTTCTTGACGCTGGCAAAAATGCCCGAAACTTTCTCCGTGATGGTATGCACTATCGTTTTTGCCGTTTCGCAGATTTTTGTAACGCCCATATAGAGCTTTTCCCGAACTTCATGCGTCGTCATGTTCGGCAAGACGAGGGAGGCTGTGAAGCTCAAAGGCATTCCGATGATAGGGATTGCCGCAAACAGCTTCGGCGCGAGACCGCCCATGACGAGGTCGGCCATGACCGCGACAGAGGCGCGTTTCATGTGTTCAATGCCTTGCATGGCGCTCATATTGCCAAGCGCGCACCTACCGAGGCACTTTGCGCCCTCCACCGCCCAGCAAGCGAGATTCGCGACGCCTGCAATCGGAAGCAGCTTCGAGAGAAATGGGATTTTCTTCGTCTCGGCAACAACCTTCAGCGCGGCGGCGGCAGCCAGTTTCACGCCGTTGTCCAGCGAAGCCGAAACATTGTCTTCCATCATTTCCGGAGGCAGCGCGTCTGTCATGTCTTCCATGCTGTCCAACAGCGCGGGATCGACGGGGACGGACATACCGTTCATTCCGGCAAGCTCTACCTGCTCCGTGATGCTCGCCGAAAGACTTTGCAGCTTGTAGCGGTTCCATTCCGCGCTCCGCGGCTCGTCCGCTTCGGCAAGGGCTTCCTCCGAGAGATTGACAACCGTTTCCGGCGACTCCATCGCTTTTATCGCGGCTTCATTGCCTGCCGCCAAATTCTCGTTGACCTGCTCTAAATAAGCCGCGTATTCCTGCGGATTCTTTCCCTCGGCGTTCTTCGCCAGCGTATTCCGCAGCCATTCCTCCCGCGTATGTCCGGCGGCGCAACTTTCGCCGATGGCGCGCATATTTTCGGAGAATCGCCCGATGGCGTCCGAGAAATCCTGTCCCATCTGCGCCGCTTCCTCGGCAGAGATGTCGAGATGCTTTGCAAGTTCGTCGTTCATCCAAGTCATCGTATCGGTGTTCTCTCTCTTCGCCATAAAGGAAGAAACGAGGTCCTTCATCGTCGGCGTCATTTCCCTGACGGCTTCCGGAATCATGCTGCTCCATGTAAATGTAGACATTGGCATGTCCTCCTTCTTGAATTGTTTTACCGCGAGGCTTTCTTGAAGTGCCCTTCTTCATAGCTCTTTTTGAGGTCGTCCAAATCCTTGCCCATAATCTCGGAAAGGGAATGGGTTTCCTTGATGGCTTTTTCAATGTCGGCAACGGCAAGCGAACGCTTTCCGTCGCCGTCGATGAAAGCCGCTTCGACGCTCTCTTTCACCACGCCCTCAATATCTGCGCCGCAATATCCCTTGGTCTTGTCAGCCAGCTTGTCCAACGCGCCGCGCAGATCGTCAAGATCTTTTGGGCGACGTTTGCCAATGTGAATCTCAAAAATCTTTTTCCTTTCCTGCGTGTTCGGCAAGTCTACATAGAAGATTTCATCAAAGCGGCCTTTCCGCAAAAGCTCCGGCGGCAATACGCCCTTGACTTTGTTCGCGGTGGCGAAAACGAAGACCATGCTCGTTTTTTCCTGCATCCAAGTAAGGAAGTGTCCGAAGAGACGCGTCGTGACCTCTGAGCCGCCGCCACCGACGCCTGCAAACGCCTTTTCCAGTTCGTCCACCCAAAGCACGCAGGGCGCGCTGGCCTCGGCGAGTTGGATGGCGCGGCGCATATTTGTCTCGGATTCGCCTACGTATTTTCCCATGAGTCGTCCCATATCAAGGCGGAGGAGAGGTACTTCAAATTCGTGCGCCGCCGCTTTCGCGGTCAGAGACTTACCACAACCGGGCATTCCTGCGAGAAGAACCCCCTTGGGAACGTCCACACCGTACTTTTGCGCCTTTTGAATGTTATTGAAAACCTTTGCCTTACTCGTCAGCCAGCTTTTGAGATTTTCAAGGCCGCCGATGTCGTTCATCTTCTCTTTCAGTTCTACCATTTCAAGGATGCCGGATTTTTTCACGACCTGCTGTTTCTGCTCACGGACAAGAGGCAAGTCCGCCTTGTCAATTCTGCCGTCATTTTCATAAGCCAGCGCCAGAATGTTCTCGATGGCGCTTTCCGACAGACCTTTCATTTCCATTGTCAGATTATCGAGAAAAACGGGTTCCAGTTGCAAATCACGCTCGTCCGCGAATTGTTTAATAATCGACTTGATTTCTTCCGACGTGAGAAAGTCCGGCGTCATGACTGTCAAGCAATGCTCCAGCTCCTTCGGTAGATTGCCGAGCGGCGCGAGCAGGACGACGATGCAATCCTCAATCTTGCCTTCGTTGATCCGCCGCGCCAGTTCACGAAGACGGGAGATAATCGGCGGCGCGATTTCCGGCCTTTCGAGGAAGAAATGAACGTCCTCGATGATGAGGATACGTTGCGCAAGGTTCTCGTTGTCCATCAGCCAAGCGTCTAAAGAAGAAAGGAGATCACCCTTCTCGGCGAAGTTCTCCATCTCGTCGCGCCAGCCTTGCTGTGTCCAACGGATAATGCCGCGCTTCGGCTCCGCACTATCGGCGGCCTTTCGAAAAAGAGCCTCAACGGGCGCGTACTCCAATGCGTCCACATACAGCATCGGTCGCCCTGCCTCCATGTAATGTCTCAAATCTTCTTGGAATTTCCCCATGCTAGTTGCCTCCTCGTTGAAATCTAATTGTCGTTTTCAATGTAAAACCAATACTTCACGTTGGTGTCCATAAAGGAATTCCCCTTTTTCGATGAATTTGTCTTCATCCAACATAGATTACATCTCATCAAAAGGATTAGATCTTAAATGAATCCCAACTTCACATTGAAATGTAGGCCAGCCCTTTTCATCTTTTATATCCGTATTGACCCAAAACTTGGCATTACGAGCTTTATCCGTATACTCATAATACCTGCTGGGCTTAATTCCCGTATCAATTCCAAGATTTTCAGTAATTTTCACGATTTTATCTTTATCCTCCTCAACGAGCATAATAGTTGCAAAAATCATGCCCCATGCTTGTTTTTCGTCAAGTTCATTCATGTTGAATCGCAATATAAAATCGCGGCCACACAATTTCGCCCCTAAATCATATACTGCATAGCAATATGAAATATCTTGATTCCTCGACTTATACCATTTCGTTTGCGCCATCTGTCCTTTCCATTTCCAGTCCTTTTCCGATGGAGACGGCGCTGTAAAGGATTGGTACGAGCCAGTGCCAACAATATTGAATGCTTGATTCAAATTATTGTTGAACTTAGTAACAACTTGATTTGTAGATGGATACCTCTTTTTTGCATCTTTGGCGTTGTTGGAAGATGGAGCCATTTGAGAAGAAGATGATGTCGCAGGCGAAGATGTTTGCTTGCCATCATCACCGCACCCAGCGATTAACAACATTGCAAAAAGTACAATAACCGTAGAAATAGCTGACATTATTTTCATTTTGAATTGCTCCTTTCTTAGTTTGAATAATGTACGTAAATTTTCCCATCTGCAATCAAGGCTCCTTCTATTCTATTCCCACCACCTTCTCCGTCATTGCACGGGACGCCTGCAACGCCTCCCATGTCCAACTATCTTTCGTCGCAAATGCCAATCCAACCTCTGCCGCCTTGCGATACCACATCAACGCCTGTTCCTCGTCCTGCAATTCTCCGCTCGAATATGCGTTGCCAAGCGCAAACATGGCATAGCTGTCTCCCGCTTCGGCAGCCTTTTGATACCACTTCATGGATTCCTTTTTATCCTGTGCGACGCCAAACTGTCCTTGTTCATAGGCATATCCGCGCTGCGTCATATCGTATGCGCTGTTTTCATCCGTCTGCGTCATCACGTCGAAAATGAAGCCGTCCCCCAACGCGCGCCCTATACATCCGCCAATCATAAATGTAGGTGCTACTGTAACTGCCTCCGCCACACTCCGATACAACTCCATCGCTTTCGACTTATCCTTCGGAACGCCGTTTCCGTCCTCATACGCATGAGCGAGCGCGAGTTTTTTCACTTCCTCCTCATTTGCCATTTTCGCCGTCTCCGTTCCGTTTATCCCTCAATCCACATACGCCTCAATAATCTTTCTCGCCGCCGCTATATCCTGTCCCGTCACGCCTTTGAGCACCAGTCCATCCTTTCGCACGCCTAAAAACGCACGAAGCGCCATTTTCACGACTTGATTCTTGCTGAGTTCCTGTTCTTTCGCGTAGTTCGTCATTGCCTCGTAGAGATCATCGGGCAACCGGAGACTTGTTACGATCATACCAGTTATCCTTTCATAACTATTTTATACCTATATTTATCTATTATCAATATATTATGACACTTTAAAGATTCTATATGGAATAATACCTTTCTGATACCATAATGATATTAGAAAGGAGTGGTTCCCTATGGCTGTCAGTAAGGCCGCGTTTCAGCTCCGCTTAGATGAGAAAGCGCACCAAAAGGTTAAGCAGATTGCCGAGCGGGAGTTTCGTTCGCTGAACGCGCAGTTGGAATATTTCATCGTGAAGGGCATAGAACAGTACGAGCGGGAGAACGGCGAGCTTCTTCCCGCCGAGGACGAGTAGGATTGCCCGTATTATAGCAATTTCATTTTGAAGTTTGGTGTCCTGTCAGGAACAATTTCGATAAATATTTTTGGCGTCTCCCGACGACGGGAGACGCCATTTTGTATATCTGGCACAGTTTACATTCCGTCAAAAGCGACGAAGGATGATTGACAAAAAAGCTGCCTCGCAAGGCAGCTTTTTTGTCAGTTATGCGATTGTCATTGCCGCAGGCCAAAGCTCATTGTCACGCCCGCTTGCGGCTCGCCGGGATTCGGCTTTTCCGAAAGGAAGATTGCCAGCGTAAAGGAGCGCATATCTTGAAGCGCCCAATGATTGAGTGGAATAGGAACGTCAACCGACTGCCCTGCGGGAACGGGAGGAACGTCAAGCCATTCTTCTCCGGTGAAGCTCTCCATGCGGATGCGCGGACGGGAAATCGTCTGCGCGGAACGGTTTTCGATACGCAGCCGCAATCCCCAGTCGGGCGGGAAATAGATTTCGCCGTTTTCCTGTTGCCATGATTCCCATGAAATATAAGGAAGCGAAAAGCCTTCGGCGGGTTCGTCGTTCAGGAACAACGCGCATTGCGCCCTGTCTTTCCATCTCGGATCATAGACGAATTGCGGCGGAGTCATGACGAGCGAATACGTTTGCAGGGAAACGGCTTCTTTTTCCACATTGACTGCCGTTGGCGGATTTGTTTCGGTGGAAGCGATTGTCGGCGGCTCGTTCTGCGTGCTTTGCGCGGATACATCTGCCGCGCGGTTTTCCGTTACTTGTCCTGTGGATTTGAGTTGTTCTTCGGTCGCCGCAATAGTCGGCGTTTCTTTTTGCGGCGTGCGGCCTGTAATTCCGTACAGGATAAGCCCGATAAGCGCGGCGACGGAGCAGACCAGGACGGCAGTTTTTCTCCATGCGCGGGCCTTTTTCGGAGTTTCCAAATCGTTTTTCAACGCTTCCACGGACGGATAGCGATTCGTCGGATCAAGAGCGGTACAACGAAGCAAAATTTCCTTCAAATAGCCGTCGTATTCCTTACCCAATGCCCTTTGCATCGTGACGCCGAGGGCGTAAATGTCGCTTCTGGCGTCCGTCTGCCCGAAGCCGTATTGCTCCGGCGGCGCATAGCCGCGCGTGCCGAGGAATTCCGTATCGGCGTCCGCTTCCTGCTTTTCCGTGCGGGCAATGCCAAAATCAATGAGCTTGACGACGTTGTCCTTCGTCAAGATCAGATTCGACGGCTTGACGTCCCGATGGACAATGCCTTTTTCATGGAGCGTCGCAAGGCATTCGCAAAGTTGTCGGAGGATATTGACGGCAAGCGCTTCGTCAATGCACTGCGACGGCGTGGACTGTATCAGCTCCGCCAGCGTCCGTCCTTCGATGTATTCCTCGACGACAAGCAGTTTCCCGTCTTGCTCGATCAACCGATAGACGGCGGGAATATGCGGATTGGAAAGTTCTTTCAGACCTTCATAGAGCGCGCGGGAACGCGGGGCGCACTGCTTCAGGACGCAGGTTTGTTTTCCCCGCTTGTCATAGGCGAGGACGACTTTGCTTTCCTCCGCGTCTTTCAGCACGTCCAACATCTCGTATGCAGTTTCCATGTACGATTCCCAAAGTTTCATGTCGCGCTTGCCTTTCCGCATATTTTCCAATATTATTGTATCAGAAAGCTAAGCGAGGGGGAAGCAAGAATGCGTGAGAAGAACACGGAGCAGCTTTTTGCGGAGCTGAAGGAGGACGCCGACGTCAAAGCGTTCCTGGCGCGAAACAAGGACGAGCTTCTCCCGCCGGTAAGCGAGTATCTGCGCGGGCTGTTGCAGGAAAAAGGCTTGCGTCTGTCGGAGATCATCAAGGCGTCGCATCTGAACCGAAACTACGCTTATCATATCCTTTCCGGCGAGAAGCCCCATCCGTCCAGGGGGAAGCTGTTGGCACTGGCATTGGCGATGAAGCTAAACCTCGACGAAACGCAGCATCTCCTGCTTTGCGGCGGCCATAGCACGCTTTATCCGAGAAGCCCGTGGGACTCCGTGATTATCTCTGCGGTGGAGCAAGGAAAGTCGGTGTCGGATACGAATCTTCTGCTGGAACAGCTTGGAGAAAAAGAGATGCTGGGATGACGATGATCCATACCGTCAAAACAGGCTTTCATCCAGCAGGTAGCTTTTACGGCGTTTTGCGCCACACGGTCGGCGCCTTTTCGCTTCCATGACGTCCTCCATTGAAAACTTCCCACTTTGTATGCTCTACTTTTCAATGAAGTTCTATGTGGACGGAAAGGGAAAGTCAATCCGCCGCATTTTCGCCGCCGAACAAAAAACAGCCCGTTTCCCTCTTGCAATCGAAAACGGGCTGTGCTATACTATGCGCGTGAATAAGAAGAAAGCACGGCAATGAGGCCATACGATCGGCGCAGACAGCGCACGGGTTCGTGTGGCGTTTTTTGTTTTTGTAAGTCGTGCGTCGGGCAACCGGAAAGGCGGTAATCAAAATGGACGATCTGTTGTATGTAATCCCCGCAAACTCCCCCAAAGAAAAAATCCTCGAAATGCTGAAATCCCACCCGGAGATCAAATTCGTCTCGCTGGTCGGCATCGATCTCGCCGGAAACGATACGGACGAGAAAATTCCGATGCGAATCTTCCTGAAGGATATGGACGAATTCTACGCCGGCACCGCGGTGCAGACGGACGGCTCGTCGGTGGTGCTGCCGGGCATCGCCACGCTGAACAACGCGAAAGTCGATATGCCGATCGACCCGTCGGTGAACTGGTTCGTCGATTACAATTACGAGCATTACGACGACGAGACGGAGCGCCCCGTCGGCACGCTGCGCATTCCCGCGTTCCTGAT
>CACZOL010000201.1 GCA_902782705.1 uncultured Selenomonadaceae bacterium | reverse complement strand
GGCGGCGTCTGTTATCTCGGCCTCAAGAAAGGCGTCGAACAGGCGGGAAAATGGATCATGAGCGCTCTTTTCGTGCTGATGATCCTTCTGACCGCGAATTCGCTCCTGCTCCCCGGCGGCAGTGAAGGTCTGGCCTATTATCTGATGCCGAATTTTGAGCGGTTTATGCAGGACGGCCCGATTCCCGTCATCAACGCCGCGATGGGACAGGCTTTTTTCACACTGAGCCTCGGCGTCGGCGCATTGGCCATTTTCGGCAGCTATATCGGCAAAGAAAAAAGCCTCCTGGGGGAGGCTGTCTGGATCACGATCCTCGATACCGTCGTCGCGCTGATGTCGGGTCTCATCATCTTTCCCGCCTGCTTCAGCTACGGCGTCAGCCCAACCGCAGGGCCGAATCTGATTTTCGTCGCGCTGCCGAACGTTTTCAATCACATGCCTTTCGGCCGCTTCTGGGGTGGAATGTTCTTCCTGTTCATGACCTTCGCATCTTACTCCACCGTCATCGCCGTCTTTGAAAACCTGACGAGCTGCGTGATGGATGCTTCCGGCGCGAGCCGCACCAAAGTCGTGCGATGGGGAATCCCCGTCGTCGTATTGCTGTCGCTGCCCTGTGCTCTCGGCTTCAACGTCTGGTCTTCCTTCACGCCCCTCGGTCCGGGCACCTGCGTACTCGACCTCGAGGATTTCATTTTAAGCAACAACATCCTGCCTATCGGCAGCATGATTTACCTGCTGTTTTGCACGAGCCGCTACGGCTGGGGCTGGGAAAAATTCTTCGCCGAAGTCAATACAGGCGACGGTCTCAAGTTGCCGAAAGGCGTCCGCTTCTATATGACGTGGATTCTCCCGCTGATCATTCTCTGGCTCTTCGTCAGCGGATACATTTTCAAATAGTATTACAACACGTCCGCGAGTTCTGCTTCCCCGATGACCTGGGTGCCGAGCTCGCGGGCTTTTTTTGCTTTCGAGCTCTGGGAATCCTTTGATTCGCAGAGCAGATAGTCGGTATTTTTTGAGACGCTGCCCGTGACTTTATGCCCCCTCGCCTCGAGTTCCGCCTTGATCTCGTCCCGGGGGCGGCTGAGCTTGCCTGTGATTACGAAAGTCAGCGATCTTCCCTGCGGACTGCCTGCGGATTCGGCGGGCGGCTCATAGGCCGTCGGCGTGATGTGCTCGCGCAGTGCGCTGAAAGCGGTCATGAACTTCCTGCCCTGCAAGATCGCCGCCAGCGTCTCGCCGATGCCGTCAATGGCGGTCAATTCGTCTTTCCGCGTTTCGTCGGACAACGCGGCGAAAAGCGCGTCGACGGTATGATAGCGGCGCATCAGCGCACCGCCGACAGTGAGTCCGACGCCCGGCACGCAGCAGGCCGCGACGAAATGCGCGAGATCGCAGGACTGACGTGCTCCCTGCACGGCCTCATAAAGCGCGGCAGCGGATTTTTCCGCAAAGCCCGGAAGTGCTTTGAAATCCTCGACCGTCAAACGGAAAATATCCCAAGGCGCGGCAATCCGCGCACTTGTTTCGCCCGTCGCGCCCGTCAGCTTCCGCGCGGTCATGACGGAAAGGCCGTCGATGGCGAGGAGCCTGCGGCTGCCAAGATAGGCGACGGCCTGCGCGAGCTTCTCGGCGCAAGCGTCGTTCGGGCAAAAGAGCTCGATCTGTTCGTCCTCGGGAATGTCGGGAATCGCCGTTTCCAAGCGGCGGCTCGCCAGCGCCGCGCCGCATGCGGGACAGGCCGTCGGACGCGCAAAAGGCGCGGGCGGCGTCTCCTGCCCGAAATTTTGAATGACCTGCGGAATGATTTCGTTCGCCTTTTCCACGAGCACGGCGTCGCCCGGGTGCAGCGCAAGACGGCGGACGTTCGCCCAGTTGTGCAGGCTTGCCTTCGAGACAGTGGTACCGTCCAGCTCCACCTCGTCGAAGACGGCCACCGGCGTCAGACTGTCGCGTCCGACCTGCCATACGATTTCCCGCAGCGCGGTCTTCGCCTGATCGGGACGGAACTTTACGGCGACAGCGTTTGAATTGTGATGATTCGTACCGCCGAAGCGCGCGAGACTGCCCGCCTCCGCGTTTTTGACCACGACGCCGTCGATCGGCACGCCAACCTGCAAATGTTCCTCATAGAATTTCCCGATAGCTTCCATCTCTTCTTCCACGCTGTCCGCGCCGCCCACGGGCGCGACCTCGAACGCGGTCTTTTCCCGAAGCATCGCAAGCTTGTCCGGCTCGGCAATGTCCAGCGCCGGCAAGTCGTACACCATGTAGCGAAGCCGGTCAAGATAGGCGCTGCGCTCCTTGTTCCGCAAAATGCCCGCCGCCGCATTGCGCGGATTGCGGAAAAGTTCCTCCCCCGCAGCTTCACGTTCGGCGTTGATCGCGGAAAACGTCGCCACGTCCATGAAGACTTCGCCGCGCACGGCTTCCCCCGTACGATTCACGCCGCTTCTTTCGTAACCGCGAATGAAAAAGGGCAGTACCTCGCCCGTTTTGCCGTCGCCGCGCGTGACGAACGTGCAGGAGCCGTCGCTCTTCGGATAGGCGACGACGGTGAGCCCGTCGAGCTTCGGCTCGTGCAGCACGGGCCAAAGGCGGCGAAGCTCTGTCTCCAGTTTCCCGCGCTCCTCGTCATACTTCACCTTCGCAAGGCTGATGACCGGCACGGTGTGACGGAATTTCGAGAACGCCGCCGCCGCTTCGCCCGGCACATAATCTAGATCGGCGGCTCCGTACTTCGCAATATAGTCGGCGCGCAGTTTATCGTATTCGCTGTCCGCCATCAAGGGCGCGTCGGCATTGTAATAGGCCGCGTCCGCCGCCTTGATCGCGGCGAGATGCTCTTCCCTCGTCATCACGCGTTTCCTCCGATGCCCTGCAACAGGCCGTCCGACAATTTCTCGAGCCGCGCTTTCGCGGTCATGTCTTCCGCCCAGAAATCGTCCGGCTGCTTTTGGATCCGCACGGCGAGTTTCGCTTTCGCGGCGTCGATTGCTTCACGCTCTTTCGGCGTAAACGCGACGCCGCGACGACGAAGCTTCAACTCCGTCTCCTCCGTCCATGCGGTCAAAAGCGAAAGACACTCCGCGCGCCGCGCCTCGACAGCGCTTTTATCTATCTTGTCCATGACGTCCCTCCTGAAGATTGCTTCTGTATATATTCGCGCTTCGCACTTTTTTTCCTTCTATAGAGCGCGTGTAAAATGTTTACCGTTTTCATTTTTGCGGTTGACAAACGACCATTCTTTTATATAATGTAAGTGCATTTTGAGAAGGGAAGTATTTGGAATGAACGAACGACATTTTTCGGCGCGGTCGATTACGAAAATCGCGCTTTGCGTGGCGCTCCTATGCGTAGCCGCCTACCTCTCGTTTCCGCTGCCGTTCACGCTGAGCATGGTCTCGGCCTTGACGCTGGCGCTGGGCGTGACCGCCTTCGTGCTGACGCCGAGGGAAACCTTTGTCGCCGTCGCTGTCTACATTTTGCTTGGGCTTTGCGGTCTGCCCGTACTGACGGGCGGTACGTCGGGCCCCGGAAAGCTCTTCGGACCGACAGGCGGCTTCATCTTGATCTGGCTGCTCGTCTATCCTCTTGTCAGTGCGTTGAAAGGCGCGACGCCAAATTTTCGCCGCTACGCGCTGGTCGACATCGTCGTCGGAATGCCGCTGACTTATGTGGGCGGCCTCACGTCGCTGATGCTTTGGATGGACGTATCGCTGGGGCAGGCAATGATGATTGCCGTCGTTCCGTTCATCCCGGGCGATCTTTTGAAATGCTTCGCGGCGTCGGCTCTCGGCGTTCGCGTGAACAAAATGCTGGAAACGGCGTAAGAATCCTGTAAAAAAAGCAACGCATTGAATCAAAATCAACGCGTTGCTTTTTCATTTCAAATTGTATACTGTTCGGGCATTCTTTGTCGTCTGCGCGGCAAGTTCTTCGAGACTTTGCCCGCGAATTTCCGCCGCACGCTCTGCCGTGAGACGGACATAAGCCGGTTCGTTCCGCTTGCCGCGATACGGAAGCGGCGAAAGATACGGGCAATCCGTTTCGACCAGCAATCGGTCGGCAGGCATCTTCTCCACGATTTCCGGCAGCTTTGCCGCATTCTTGTACGTCAGCGGACCGTCGACGCCGAGATACCAGCCGAGCTTCAACAGCTCTTTTGCCATCTCCCAGCTTCCGGAAAAACAATGAATGACGCCGCGGTTTTTGCGTCCCTCGGTCTTCAAGATCGTCATCAGGTCGCCGTGGGCTTCGCGGTCGTGAATGCAGACGGGCATATCGAGATCGCGAGCCAGCGCCAGCTGACGGGTGAACATTTTCCGCTGAAGCGCGCGTTTTTCCTCGTCTTTTTCCCAGTAATAATCAAGCCCGATCTCGCCGATTGCGATGACGCGCGTCTCCTTCGTCCACGCGGCGAGGCGGTCGATCTCCGCCTGCGTGAACGGGAAAGCGTTTTCAGGGTGCACGCCGACGCCCGCGAACACGGTTTCATGCGACGCCGCCAGCGAAACGGCGCGGGCCGACGCTTCCATCGTATCGCCGAAGGTGACGACGGCGACGATGCCCGCCGCTTTTGTACGCGCAAGCATTTCCTCACGGTCGGCGTCGAAATCTTCGCCGTCGATATGCGCGTGGGTGTCAACTAGCTCGATTCCGTCCGCGCCCATTTCCCAAGGCGGTACAATCTTGCTTTTCTCAGCAGTCGTTTCCTTCGCTTCGATCTTTCGCGAAGCGTCGCGCGCCGCCTTGCGCGCCTTTTGTTCCGCCGCCGCACGCGCGCCAAGGTCCGAGACTTTTTCCGCGCGAGTTTCCGCCATATCAGCGCACCACGCTTCCTGCGGGCATATCGGTCTCCAAGAGGCGCAGCTTCTCGCCATCGGAAGCCGCCAATACCATACCATGGGAAACGACGCCGCGCAGCTTCGCGGGCTTCAGATTCGCCACGAGCACCACATGCTTTCCGACAAGCTCTTCCGCCGTGTACGCATCGGCGATACCGGACACAACTTCCCTCGTCTCGTCGCCGAGGGACAGCGTCAGCTTCATCAGCTTGTCCGTCTTCGGTATGCGCTCAGCCGCCGTCACTTCCGCCACACGAAGCTCTGTCTTCTTGAAGTCGTCGATGGAAATGACGCCGTCCTCGCCCGCCTCCGCTTTCTTCTCCTGCTTCGGCACAGATTTCTGCTTTTCCTGTTTTGCGGGCGCGGTTTCCTTTTCCACCTCGATGCGCGGGAAAAGCTGTTCTGCTTCGCCGATATGCTGCCCCGCGGGAATGCCGCCCCACGTCTTCACGTCATCCAGACGGACCGACGCAAAATCCTGCGTCATGCCGAGCTGCGCCCAGATTTTCGGCGCGGTCTCCGGCATGAACGGCGAAACAAGTACGCTGATCACACGCAGGCTCTCGGCCAGATTGTACATCACCGTCGCGAGCTCCGCTTTCTTCGACGGGTCCTTCGCCAACGCCCAGGGCGCCGTTTCGTCGATATATTTGTTCGCGCGGCCGATGAACGTCCAAAGCCACTTGATGGCGCGGCTCAGATCCATTTTTTCCATCGCGGTCTCATAGTCATGAAGCAAAGCCGCCGCGCCGGTCATCAGATCCTCGTCCGTCTCGCTCTTCGTCGTCGCCGCCTCAATGACGCCGTTCTGGAATTTGCCGATCATGTTCAGCGTGCGGTGCAAAAGGTTTCCAAGGTCGTTGGCAAGATCGGCGTTGATGCGGCCGATCAATGCGTCCCGGGAGAAATTGCCGTCCTGGCCCAGCGCGATTTCACGAAGCAGGAAATAGCGGATTGCGTCCGCGCCGAACTCGTCGATCAAAAGATTCGGATCGACAACGTTGCCTTTCGATTTCGACATCTTGTCGCCGTCCACGATCAGCCAGCCGTGACCGTAAATCTGCTTCGGCAGCGGCAAATCAAGGGACATCAG
>CACZOL010000200.1 GCA_902782705.1 uncultured Selenomonadaceae bacterium | reverse complement strand
CAGGAGTTTTTCAAAGGTGAATTTGCTGGTGTTGTAAAACTGGTAGCCGGAGGCTTTCGTCAGGAATCCGTCGATGACGGCGAGGTGTTTGACCTTCGCGTAGGCGTCCTGCACGGCCTGCCAAGTGGGCGCGAGGCAGTCGTGAAACCGCTTCACCACCGTCATCGGCAGGATGACAAGCCCGTATTCGTGGGGCTTGAAAGGCCCGCGCAGCATGTCGGCCACGTTCCAGATCATCGCGGCCTTTTCCGCGATATTCGTTCCGACGATGTTGATTCTGTCATTCGCCACAGCTGTATCTCCTTCGATTTTATCATGTCAATATTTTTTAGAGTAAGTATTACTTACTTTAAAAAAATTCATGGCATAATTATATCATACCTATTTTCAATTAAATTATAATGGCGACTGGTATCAGCTTCCCTTTTGTATAGGAGCCGGAAGCCAAAAATCCCCTATGACATTGCAAAGAAACGCCATAGGGGATTGCGTTTTATTCCATTTCCTGCCGGATGGCGAAGAACGACTGCGGGTGACCGCAGACGGGGCATTCCTGCGGAGCCTCGACGGACTCGGCGATGAAGCCGCAGTTCGCGCACATCCAGAGCTTCTTCTCGCCGCGCTTGAAGAGCTTCTCGTTCTCGACGTTGGCCAGCATCAGCCGGTACTGTTTCTCATGGCGCTTCTCGATTTCGGCGACACGCTCAAACAGGTACGCGATCTGCGGGAAGCCTTCTTCCTTTGCTTTCTTCGCAAACTCGGGGTACATGCTCGTCCATTCCTCGTTCTCGCCTTCCGCCGCCATTTTCAGGTGTTCGGACGTCGGCTTTGTCAGTCCGCCCAGGAGCCAGAACCAGATCTTTGCGTGGGCCCGCTCCTGCGCCGCCGTCTCGTCGAGGACGTCCGCGATCTGCCGGGACATCTTCGGGTCTTTTTCCGCCTGACGCGCGAAGAAGGTGTACTTGACGTGCGCCTGCGATTCCCCGGCGAACGCCGCCGCCAGGTTTTTCTCCGTCTCCGTGCCTTTCAGCCGTTTCATTTCTTCCATTGCCTTGTTTTCGTCCATCTCATTTTCCCCCTTCAATAAAATTGGATACGCGTATATTCATATATTTCGCCGTAACCGGGAAGAGTCCTTCCTTTTTCGGAAAATCCGGCATTATTTCTTCGTCCGGAAAAAGCCGGCCCACGAATCCAGCAACAGCGGCTTCATGCCGTTCGGCTGCATTTTCGATTCGCGCAGCGCCTGCACCGGATACCAGCGAATCGCAGCGTCGAAACGTTCGTCGGCGCCCGCCCCGTAGCCTGCGGAGAATTTCGAGAAGAACTCCGCGTAGGCGCTTTGACTCAACTCAATCCCAAGACGTGTCACGGCGTGGTTGAAAACGGCCTCCGGCGTTCCCTGCTCATGATAAATCCCATAATTCCCGAATTCGGAAGCGATCGTCTGTATCTGCAGCGCGCCGTTCTGGAGGGAAACGCTTTGCAGCGAAACGCGATATCCGGCGTCGCCGACGCGGGTCAGCGTGGAAACATTGTAATAAATGATCCCGCGCTGCGTATCGCGGACCGCGCTCTCCAGATAACGAAGATTCGGGTCGATCTCATCGTCCGTGAAGATGACGGCAAGCGGCTCGAGCTTGTTGCCGTTCTGGCTGATCTCGTAACCGTAGAGCTTTCGGGAAACGGGAATGTCAGCGATGCACTGCCACGCTGAGCGGACGTTTTCATTTTCAATGTCCACGTCCTCCGGCACGCCGTTTCTCATTTCCTGCAAGAACAACAGCTCAATGCGCCCGTTCCCGTCAAGGTCCGTGACCGCAAAATCCCCGTTTTCGCGCAGGCGCATCTCGAGCTCGTCGCCTTGCGTCACGGGCAGATTCAAGATAACGTCGATCTGTTCCTCCGGCGTCGCCGCCTGCGCCGTCCCGCCGAAAATGCCGGCGGCAACCGCCAGCGCGGCCGCCAATACCTTTTTGCAGCTCATCACAACAGCCTCCCATCGTACAAATTCATAAACCGTATTCTTCGTATATTTCGCCGCGCGGAAAAAAATTCCTGCATGGGGAAAACAAAAGCCGCCCCCGAAAACGGAAGCGGCAAGATCCGATCATTTCGACGGGCGCGTCGCGTCGCTCCCGGCTTTCATCTTGCAAATCATCTGCGTCATCGTGCCCATCGGGCAGTAAACGCACCATGAGCGGGGCTTGTAAGCGAGCATCGTCAGTATCCCCAATATCGCCGAGGTCAGCATCATGCTGTAAAATCCGAACGCGAACTGTGCGGCCCACGGCTCTGCGCCGCCCGTATAGGCCCATTTCCACGGCACTTGAATCGTCCAGAACAGCGTGACGACCTCGCGAAGATTCGACGCCCCCGCGAACACTTGATATGTCGCATAAAGCATATTCATGAACATGGCGAGGAAGAAGACGAGGAAGCCGTAGCGGAAGGCCTTGCTCTTCATCCAGTCCGGCGCGTCCTTTCGCCGTGAAAAGCCCTTCTGGCTGCCCAGCGCGCGAAGGAGCTGCCCCCGATCGCAATAGCGGTTGCAGAAGCCTTTGTTGCCGAAGCCGGCGGCGAAAATCAGCGGCAGGAAAAAGTCGATGAGCCCGAGCCATGCGAAGAGGATATTGAAAAATCCCATCGCGAAGTAAACGACCGCCCAGATCCAGAGATAATGATACCAATGCGATTTCTTCATGGCCGCGCCTCGATCCTGATGACGGTGGCCGGACATTCCTTCGCGCAAAGTCCGCAGCCGATACAAAGCGCATCGTCCACGACAGAATAGCTGCCCTTCCAGACCTTGATCGCGCCGCGCGGGCAGACTTCCATGCACGCGCCGCACGCCACGCAGAGCGACGTATCGACAACCGCATGACGTTTCGACTGTATTGCCATCATATCACCTCGTTTGCATTTTATCATATTTTATTGTGTTTTCACGCAAAAACGTCTAAAATTGGACGAAGAAAAAACCATTGGGAGAAAGAACGAATTTGTATGAGCTTTGATTTTTCCAATTTCGTCGTCGCATTCCAGGCGGTCGTTCCGATGTTTTGCCTGATGTTCATCGGCGTCCTGATCAAGGTCTTCGACCTCTTGAACGCGGCGGAGCTGAAGCGCGTGAACCGCATGGTGTTCCGCGTGTTCTTCTCGATCATGATGTTTTACAATCTCTATACGACAAACATCGGGGAAACATTCCGCCCGCGCCTGATCACCTTTGCGCTGGGCGCGCTGGCCTGCGTCTACGTCCTGGCATTCGCCGCCGTCTGCCTGACGGAAAAAAAGCCGAAACGGCGCGGCGCGATGATACAGGCCATTTACCGCAGCAACTTCGTACTGATGGGACTGCCGCTCATTGCGAATTTGTTCGGCGACAACGAGATCGCCGTCACCACCATGATGGTCGCCATCGTCGTGCCGATCTACAACGTGCTCGGCGTCATCACGCTGGAAATTTTCCGCGGCGGACGCGTCAACCTGCCGCATCTTTTGCTCGACGTGCTGAAAAATCCGATGATTCTAGGCGCGCTTGTCGGCGCGGCGTTTTTCGCGCTCGGGATTCCCGTGCCGAAACCGGTACTGCGCCCGCTGGCGCAGATCACGGCGGCGACGACGCCGATCGCGCTGATTATCCTCGGCGCGTCGTTCCGTCTCGGCTCCACCAAGGAACACAAAAAACAGCTCGCCGCCTGCGTCCTTGCGCGCCTCGTGCTGGTTCCCGGCGTCGTACTGGGAGCGGCGGCGCAAATGGGCTTTCGCGGCATGGAATTCGCGACGCTGATCAGCATTTTCGCGACGCCCTGCGCCGTCGCCGGCTTCGTCATGGCACAGCAAATGGACAGCGACGCCGACCTCGCCGGGAACTGCGTCGTATTCACCTCGGCCCTGTCCTGCGTGACGATCTTCTTCTGGATCGTGCTGTTCAAGGAATTGGGGATATTGTAGAAGCGTGAAAACTCGTTCCGTCATGCCTTCGGCATGGCACCTCCCTCAGCGAGGGAGGCTAAGCAAAGCGCCTGTCCACTAGATTGCTCGGCTCCATTAAGCGACCATGCGTGCGTCATGGCGAGAAATTTTTTCGTCTATCAAGGAAGCGAAAGCGAAGTCGTAGCTCGCTCCTACGGCAAAGAACATTTTCGGAATCGCCTGTCCACTAGATTGCTCCACTTCGTTAAGCGGCCATGCGTAGGTCATGGCGAGATATTTTTTCGTCTATCAAGGAAGCGAAAGCGAAGTCGTAGCTCGCTCCTACGTCGAGCTTTCGCTGACACAGAGAGACGGAAAAAGAGCCGCCATGAAGAGAAGGGGGATTGCGTATCATCGCAATCCCCCTTCAAAGATGGAGTCCAAAATGCCGTACACAATATATGCCTAAACCTGCATGTGCAGGTGGGTACCCTAAGTCTTGTT
>CACZOL010000199.1 GCA_902782705.1 uncultured Selenomonadaceae bacterium | reverse complement strand
TATCAACGGCGTTTCCCTCGGGAGCATTTACGCGCTGATCGCCCTCGGCTATACGATGGTTTACGGTATCATCAAGCTGATCAATTTTGCCCACGGCGATATTTACATGGTGGGCGCATATATTGGCTTTTTTGCGGTGGCCCAGGCAGGGCTGGGGATTTTTCCGGCGCTCGTCATTTCGATGGTCTTGACGGGACTGATCGGTTGTCTCGTCGAGCGCATCGCTTATAAGCCGCTTCGGCACGCGCCGCGCATCTCGCTGCTCATCACCGCGATCGGCGTTTCTTTTTTCCTTGAATATGCGAGTATGCTGTTCGTTTCGCCGACGCCGCGCACGTTTCCCGAGATTTTTGATTCCGGCGTCGCGTTCCATATCGGCGAGTTTATCGTGAACGGGCAGCAGCTCTTGATTTTTGCGATTACCTTTGTGCTGACGGTGCTTTTGACGTATATCGTGCAGAAGACGAAAATCGGCAAGGCGATGCGCGCGGTGTCTTTCGACACGGAGACGGCGCAGCTCATGGGCATCGATGCGGACCGCGTCATCGGCGCGACCTTCGGCATCGGCTCGGCGCTGGCTGCAGCGGGCGGCGTGCTCGTCGGCGTTTACTATAATTCGATCGATCCGCTGATGGGAATCATGCCGGGCCTCAAGGCGTTCGTTGCAGCAGTCCTCGGCGGTATCGGCAGTCTGCCCGGCGCTGTGGTCGGCGGGCTGATTCTCGGCGTCATCGAGGCGTTCGTTTCGGGCTTCTTGTCCTCGACGTTCCGCGACGCGGCGGCTTTCGCAATCCTGATTCTCGTCCTTTTGTTCCGCCCCAGCGGCATTTTCGGACGGGACGCGCAGGAGAAGGTGTGAGGTGACGGCATGAATACATTGCAAAAACGGGACGCCGTCATGCTCCTTTTCGGGCTGGTCATCTTCGCCGTTCTTTACGGACTGATGGAAACGGGCGTCATCGGCTCGTTTTGGAAGCTGAATATCCTGATCATCGGCGTGAATATCATCATGGCGGCGAGCCTGAACCTGATCAACGGCTACACGGGGCAGTTTTCTCTCGGCCACGCGGGCTTCATGGCCGTCGGCGCGTATGTATCTGTGGTATTGACCGCGAACTTTCATCTGCCGTTTCTGGCGGCTCTTCTCGCGGGCGGCGCGGCGGCGGGCCTGCTCGGCTGCCTGATCGGGCTGCCGACGCTTCGGCTGTCCGGCGACTATCTGGCGATTGCGACGCTGGGTCTTTCGGAGATCATTCGCATCGTTTTGATGAATATCCAGTACGTCGGCGGCGCGGCGGGCTTTTCCGGCATCCCGCATCTGACGACGTTTCCGTGGGTGTTCTTCTCACTTCTTGCGACGCTTTTCGTCATCAAGAATTTCGTGAACTCGACGCATGGGCGCGCCTGCATCGCGATCCGCGAGAATGAGATCGCTGCGGAGGCGATGGGCGTCAATACGACGAAATACAAGGTCATGGCCTTTACCATCGGCGCGGCGTTCGCCGGGGTGGCGGGCGGACTCTTCGCGCATATTTTCTATATCATCACGCCGCTTTCATTCACGTTTATGCAGTCCTTCAATTATCTGATCATGGTCGTCTTGGGCGGGCTCGGTTCGATTACGGGTGCTATTGCGGGCGCTTTCGTCGTGACGTTCATCTCGGCGATTCTCGCAGACTGGCCCGAGTATCGCATGATCATTTACGCGCTGGCGCTGATCTTGCTGATGTTTTACCGGCCGCAGGGGCTTTTCGGCTATATGGAGCTGACGAGCCTTTCGCCGTTCAAGCGCTTCCGGAAGGGGGGAAAGAGCGATGGCTGAGCCGCTTCTCAAAGCGACGAACGTGGTCGAGATGTTCGGCGGCCTTAAGGCCGTTTCCGACTTCAATATGTACATCAATCACGGCGAGCTGATCGGGCTCATCGGGCCGAACGGCGCGGGCAAGACCACCGCGTTCAACCTGTTTACGGGCGTCTACCAGCCGACGAGCGGTCATATCGAGCTGGAGGGCGAGAGCATTGTCGGACTCGCGCCGTATCAGATCACCCAGCGCGGCGTCGCGCGCACGTTTCAAAATATTCGGCTCTTTTCCGAGCTGACCGTGCTGGACAATGTAAAAATCGCCTGTCACCAGCATGTGAAGTACGGACTTTCCGAAGCGATCTTCCGCGTAGGGCGGTATTTCTCCGAAGAGGAAGAAGTGACGCGGGAGAGTATGCGTTTCCTGAAAATCTTCAAGCTCGACGACAAAGCGGACGAGACGGCAAAAAATCTGCCTTACGGCGCGCAGCGCCGACTCGAGATCGCCCGCGCTCTGGCGGCAAAGCCGAAGCTCCTTTTGCTCGACGAGCCTGCGGCGGGCATGAACCCGCAGGAGACGCAGGAACTCATGGATATGATTCGCTGGATTCGCGACCAGTTTTCGCTGACGATCCTTTTGATCGAGCACGATATGAGCCTTGTCATGGGTATTTGCGAGCGCATCTATGTGCTTGAATACGGACAGATCATCGCCAAGGGAACGCCGGAGGAGATTCAGAAGAATCCCGAGGTCATTCGGGCGTATCTGGGAGGTGACGCTTGATGGCGGATATGCTGGAAATCAAGGATATTCATGTATATTACGGCGCGATTCACGCCATCAAGGGCGTGAGCCTCACTGTGCGCCAAGGCGAGATCGTGACGCTGATCGGCTCCAACGGCGCGGGCAAGTCTACGACGCTGCGTACCGTCTCGGGGCTTTTGAAGCCGAAAGAAGGCGATATCTTGTTTGAAGGGCAGTCCATCGCGGCCCGTCCTGCCCAAGAAATCGTCAAGGCGGGCATCTCGCAGGTTCCGGAAGGGCGCCGCATTTTCGCGAATATGACCGTCTTGGAAAATCTGGAGCTTGGTGCGTATACGCGCGACGACGCGGAGGGCATCGAGGCAGATATGAACATGGTCTTCGAGCGTTTCCCGCGCCTTTTGGAGCGCAAGGATCAGGCGGCGGGCACGCTGTCCGGCGGCGAGCAGCAAATGCTCGCTATGGGGCGCGCGCTGATGAGCCGACCGAGGCTCCTGCTCCTGGACGAGCCGTCGATGGGACTCGCGCCGCTCTTGATCCGCGAGATTTTCGATATCATCGTCGACATCAACAAGGCGGGAACGACGGTACTTCTTGTCGAGCAAAACGCGAATATGGCGCTTTCCATCGCGCACAGGGCTTACGTGCTTGAAACGGGCCGCATCACACTGTCCGGCGACGCAAAAGAACTTGCTGCCAGCGAGGAAGTGCGAAAGGCATATTTGGGCGGATAAAATTTTGCGGAAAAGAAGGATTTTCGCTTTTGACCGCGAATATTCTTTTCTGATATTTCAGTGAGAATATACATAAATCTGCAATATATTTGTCATTTTTATGAAGGGCGTCCATCAATTCACTGCCCGACAGAAAGGAGCAACACCATGTTTGTAGCCGATCGAATGACCAGGAACCCCATTTCCGTCAAGCCGGAGGACAAAGTCGATACTGCCGCCGCGTTGCTGAAGGAACATAAGATCCGTCGTCTGCCTGTCGTAGACAACGGAACTCTTGTCGGCATCGTTACGGACAAAGATCTCATGCGCGTGTCGCCGTCTGCAGCTACGACGCTTTCCCGCTACGAGATCAATTCCTTGCTCGCGAAAATTTCCATTCGGGAGATTATGAGCGACAAGGTCATCTCCGTCAACGAAAACGCACCCATCGAGGAAGCGGCGCTGCTCATGTCGATGAACAAGATCGGCGGCGTGCCGGTCGTCACCGATGTCGGCGCGGTCGTCGGCGTCATCACGGAGACGGATATTTTCAACGCGCTCGTCGAGATCATGGGCCTCTCCGAGGGAAAGGACCGTATCACCATCGAGGTCGACAACAAGGTCGGCGTCGTGCAGGACATCGCGGGCATTTTCGCGAACGCGGGCTTCAACATCGACAGCTTCGTCACCTGCAAGAAGGACATGGGCAAATATGACATCATCGTCCGCGGTAATTTCATGAACGAAGGAAACCTGATCGAGCAGCTTGAGAGCCGCGGCTATCACGTCACACACTCCGGCCGCATCGGGGAGAAATAAACGGCATTGCGAAAAGCGCCCTAGGGCTTCCGTGATTGGAATCCCTAGGGCGCTTTTCGCTCATTTGTGCTTCGCATTTTCAAATTGTCGGCTTCTTTGGGAGGTTTGTCCGTTTCGCGCTGGGGCAGGAAGCTTTGGTTCTGCTCGCTTTTGTTCCAGGGGCGTGCGGCGATGCAAACTCCATTACGCTTTCAACACATCCTTCCAGTTTTTTCTGCACTTCGCTATCCCAAAAGCGGAGCACCAGCCAGCCCTCCTGCGTCAAGGCGTCGTTGACTTCCTTGTCACGTTCTACATTGCGGGCGAGCTTTTGCCGCCAGTATTTTTTGTGGGACGCAATGCCGTCGCCCGGCTGTTTCCGGTAGTTCCGCGCGTGCCAAAAATCGCCGTCAACGAAAATTGCGATTTTTTGGCGCGTCAGGGCAATATCCGGCGTTCCCGGCAATTTGCGGTAATTCTTGCGGTAGCGGAAGCCGAGATGCCAAAGCGTTTTCCGAAGCAAGACCTCCGCTTTTGTGTCTTTGCTCCGTATCCGGGCCATGATGCGGCTTCGCTGCGCTTTCGTCATGCAGTCCATAAGCGCACACCCTTATTATTTGAACTTTATGTAGTCGGGGAACGCCATTCGATATATTTGCTCTATAACGCCTATGCCATATTTCCCGGCTTGGTCATACAATTCGCCGTATGCCTGGGCGCGGGTTCCAGCGTTTTTCAGGCTTCCTTCCAAATCCGTATGCTTGAGAAAGTCGCGGATAGCGTCCGGCAGAGCATCGACCAACTGCTTCAACGCGTCCTGCTGCCCTGTGGCAAGGGCGTAAAATTGATCGGCAGAGATTTTATGGATCCGCTTGTTTTGCTGGACGGTCTGATTGATGGTGATAGACCATACTGTGTCGGCGCTTTTCTTGGCGATAATCTCGACAAGATAGCACATGGCGTTGGGGTAACTTTTGGCAAGCCCCGCCAACTCATCATAAACACCGGCGGCGGAACGCACGTTCATTGTGTTGTATTTGTTTTTAATCTCCGCAAAAATCGTATCGTCATTTTTCTTCACATCGCATGGCAAGCTGGGTGTTTCCGTAAAACCGTCAATCGCTCCGATAAGCTGTTGATGGAAAAGCCCGATGGCGTTGGCGATGCTCTTGTCGTTTTGGCGGAATATCTCGTTCCGTAAAGTATCTTCGGGATTGTTCCCGTGCAGGAACGCCGTATCAAACTGGAACTTGAATGGGTCAATGATATTTTTGTTGATGTCCTTCAATTTTTTCGCGGCAAACGCCCGCTCATAGGTGCGATAGAGTTTTTCTATCGCGGCAAGCAGTTTCCCGTCGTCCATGTAGTTGACATAAGTTCGTGCAGTACCCATACGAAAGCCCTCCCTATATTGCAAAGTATAGGGAGGGCACAATCATCTGTCAACTGTTTTCCATTTGGTTTAGTAAATCGACCAAAGACAATCCAACTGCTTTTGCCAATTCCACGGGCACGGCGTTGCCAATTTGTTTGTATTGTGCGGATAGACCGCCCGCAAAGCTCCAGTCATCGGGAAAACTCTGGATTCTTGCATATTCGCGAACCGTGAACGGACGCGTCTCGTCTGGGTGGCAACGCTCCGTTTGTTTTTGCGCGGGGCTGCAAGTGAGTGTCAGGCACGGCTCGTCCCAACTGATCCGGCGTGCCATGCCGGTTCTGCCGCCGCCGGAGAAATAGCTTTTTCCCATGTATTCGCGGGCGAGCGCGTCGGGAAGGTCGCGCCAATACCCGCCGGGGGGGACGAGCTTCAGCACTTTTTCCTTCTTGGGCGGATATTTTTCTCCTTCGGAGGGCGGCACGTCCTGCAAAACATCGCGAAGCACCAGCTTCTTTTTATAAGGTTGGGGAAGACGATACCGGGCGGAAAGGTCGCCGCGGACGCCGACGATAATCAAGCGTTCCCGTTTTTGCGCCACGCCGTAATCTACGGCGTGCATCAGATGTGTTTCCACATGGTACCCCATGCCCCGGTATATATCAAGCATGGTGCGGAGCGTCCTGCCCCCGTCGTGCGTCAGAAGCCCCCGTACGTTCTCCGCCAAGAAAACTTTTGGGCGGAGCTCTTCCACAACTTGGGCAAAATAGAAGAACATCGTTCCGCGCACATCTTCCATGCCGAGTTTTTTGCCCGCATAGCTGAACGCTTGGCACGGATACCCTCCGGAAACGAAATCAATCTCTCCAGTGCCTGTCGGAAGATAATTCCGAATGCCCTCTTCCGCAATTTTGACGATGTCCTGTTCGACGACGTTCCAAGAGGGGCGGTTTAAGCGTAATGTCTCGCAGGCGTATTTCTCAAATTCCACGAGGCACTTCACCTCGAACCCGGCTTGTTCCAATCCCAGTGCAAGCCCCCCCGCGCCAGCGAACAGCTCCACGGAGGTATAGGGGTGTCGGGCCTTGACTGTTGCCGTGTCGATAAACTCGGCAAACAAATCATCCTCCGTGCAGCCTATGAGCTTTTGTGTTTTTTTGCTCGTCTTGGGCACAGGCTGTTGCTTTGGGACAATCGCCCGCGAAGGATCAAGCTCCAGCAAATGAAACAACTGCTGGTAACTGCTCTTGATGGGGCTTTGGCGATCAGACAACAGGACGGAGACTTGGTTCTTGGTAATCCCTAATCGCTCGGCAAGCTCTATTTGTGTTCCGATGCCGTGTTGCTTCATGGCGGCATGGATGGCATCGCGGTTTATTACATATTCCATAAAAATATCCCTTTCGTAAGTTATGAAAATATATTAACTTATTTATTGGTTATTGTCAATGAGAATGTACCACCCATGCGCCAGAACCATTCTCTGCCGAAAAATTTTCATTCCCCGGCTCGGCGGCAAAACTATTTACAACACCCTGCCCCTTATGGTATACTACCATTCGTGACTGGAGAGGTGTCCGAGTGGTCGAAGGTGCTTGACTCGAAATCAAGTGTGGTGATGAGCCACCGAGGGTTCGAATCCCTCCCTCTCCGCCAGAAAATCAAGGCTTGTGGAAATTCCCGCAAGCCTTTTTATTTTTTAGTTCACGAACGGGAAAAAATATGATACAATAAACGAAGTTTGAACGGGAGGAGCGTCGCGGCGCATGCGAATTATTACGGGCAGGGCGCGGGGCGTTCGCCTGAAAGCGCCGAAGGGCTTGTCGACGCGTCCGACTTCGGATCGCGTGAAAGAATCGCTGTTCAATATTCTCGGCGCGCGCGTGGCAAACCGCCGCGTGCTCGATCTTTTCGCGGGTACGGGAAGCCTCGGCCTTGAGGCGATTTCCCGGGGCGCGGCGGGCGCGGTGTTGGTGGACCGCGCGACGGGGAATGTTTTGCAGGACAACGCGGAGCACGCGAAGCTCTCGGAACTGGCGCGCATCGTGCGCGGCGACGTATTCACGACGTTGACGCGGCTTGCGGCCGAGGGAGAGACGTTTGATCTCGTGTTTTGCGACCCGCCCTATGGAAAAGGGCTTTGGGAACGTGCGCTTACCGCGTTGGACGGCTCGCCGCTTCTTTCGGAGGGCGCGCTGGTGATCGTGGAGAGCGGCGAAGACGAGCGGACGATTCCGGCACTTTCGCGCCTTTCGCTGGTGCGTGAGGAACGTTACGGCCATACGACGCGGCTGCGTTTTTTTGAGAACGCAGGGGCGCAACTGGAGGATGAAGGATGACAAGAGCGGTTTGCTCCGGCAGCTTCGATCCTGTGACGATGGGGCATGTCGATGTTTTTGAGCGGGCGAGCCGAATGTTCGACGAGATTATCGTCGGCGTGTTTCACAATATTCGCAAGGAACCGTTCTTTTCCGTGGAGGAACGTGAGCGGCTGATCCGGGAGTCGACGGGGCACATCCCGAACCTTTCGGTCAGTTCGTTTTCGGGGCTTCTGCCCGATTACATGCACAAGGTCGGAGCGAGCGTTATCGTACGCGGGCTCAGGTCTGTGACGGATTTTGAGTACGAGCTCCAGCAGGCGCAGATGCTCAAGCATATCGCGCCTGATATTGAGACGGTCTTCATTTTGACGGGGCAGGAGTATTATTTCGTCAGTTCTTCCGGTATTCGTGAGCTGGCGGTATTCGGCGGGAACATTCACGGCCTCGTTCCCGATTGCGTCGAGGCGGCTGTTGCCCGAAAGCTCGAAAAGGACAAGGCATAAACTTGATTCGGAAGCGTTTAGCGCTTTTTGGCGCCGATGAGCGGTCGGCATAGAATTTTGGAAGAAAGCAGGATGGGAAGATGTCGGTAAATACGATTTTAGACGAAATTGAAAATCTTGTTGTGGACGGCAAGCGGATTCCGCTTACGAACCGAAGCCTCATTGACGAGATGGAGCTGGTGCATCTTGTCGACAATCTCCGGCAGGAATTGCCGAACGAGATTCAGAATGCCCATGAGATTTTGGACAGCAAGGACGCCATCCTGAACGAAGCGCGCGTCGAGGCGGAAAAGATTATTTCGCAGGCGCGGGATATTGCGGACCAAATGACGGACGAGAGCAAGATCGTCCGCGAGTCGAAGGAAAAGGCCGAGCTCATCATGGAGCAGGCGACGGCGCAGCAGAAGGAACTGACGGAGCACGCGTATCAGCAGGCGCGTCAGCTTCGCGTGAACGCGAACAGCTATGCGAGCCAGGTCTTCGACCACATGATTTTGAATGTCGGGAATGCGCTTGAAGTTTTGAAACAGGCGCGGGACGAGCTGCACAAGATGCCCGTCGAACCGGAAATGCCTCCTGCGGAGCCGCAGCCGATGGCGCCGGCGGAGATCCCGGAACCAGAAGCGTGACTAGGGGAAGCCCTTTCCAATTAAGGAAGGGGCTTTTTTCGTAAAAGAAGAGGTGTGGCTCTTGGATAAAGAGGCGATTCGCGCTTGTCTTGAGCGCTATCGACAGGGTGCGGCGACGATGGAGGAAAGCGTCGAGGCGATTTCTCGTATGCCGTATGAGAATATGGGATTCGCGCAGCTTGACTATCATCGAGAAGTGAGACAAGGTTTTCCCGAAGTGATTTTCGCCGAGGGGAAGACGAACGAGCAGACGCGTCGGATTTTTTCGCGGCTTTTGGCGGAGAGCAAAAAAAGCGTGATGGCGACGCGGGTGTCGGAGGATATGGCGGCGTTCGTGCGCGAGGCTGTGCCGGAAGCCGTTTACGACGAAGCCGCACGCATTCTGTATGTACGGCGGAATGTGGAGGCGGCGGATGAGTCGCGTCGTGTGCTGGTACTGACGGCGGGCACAAGCGATATTCCGGTTGCGCGCGAGGCGGCGCTGACGGCGGAGTTGTTGGGCAATGCTGTCGATACGTGCTTTGACGTCGGCGTTGCGGGGATTCATCGTCTTTTCGCGCATGAAGAAGAGATTATGCGCGCGAACGTGATTATCGTCGTTGCGGGCATGGAAGGCGCGCTGGCGAGCGTGGTGGGCGGGATGACGGCGCGGCCTGTAATCGCGGTGCCGACCAGCGTAGGGTACGGCGCCAGTTTCCGCGGATTGTCGGCGCTTCTCGCGATGCTCAATTCCTGCGCGGCGGGGGTCGCGGTCATGAATATCGACAACGGGTACGGCGCGGGGGTGCTCGCGAGTAAGATCAACAAGGAAAGAGGCGTGACGTGATGAAAGCGATTTATCTGGATTGTTTTGCGGGAATCAGCGGCAATATGCTTTTGGGCGCTTTTTTGCAGGCGGGTCTTCCCGAGGAGTATTTGACGCGCGAGCTTCGGAAGGTCCTGCCTGCGGACGAGTTTTCCGTCGAAGCGACGGACGTCTCAAAAAACGGGATTCGCGCAAAGTATGTGCGGGTGCTTGTGCACGGCGAGCCGGCAGAGTTCCATGCAGTCGAGTCTTCGACGGCGCACGATCACGGCCATTGCGGCCATGAGCACGACGGCGTGCATGAACACGGCCATTGCTGTCATAAGCATGACGGCGAGCACGAACATGGTCATGGACATCATCACGAACACGAGCATGGACATGCCCACGCCGGTACGCACCGTACGATGGCGGTAATCCGCGATATGATTGAAGGATCGTCGCTGGGAGAAAAAGTGAAGGAAACGAGTCTCTCGATTTTCGAGCGGTTGGCGGAGGCGGAAGGAAAAGTGCACGGCGTTCCGTCCGACGAGGTGCATTTTCATGAGGTCGGAGCGACGGACTCTATCGCCGATATCGTAGGTACGGCGATTGCGCTCGATTATTTCGGCGTGGAGAGAGTGTTTGTCTCGAAAGTCAACACCGGCAGCGGTTTCGTCGATTGCGCGCATGGGAAGATGCCGGTGCCTGCGCCGGCGACGGCGGAGCTTTTGGCGGATTTCCCGTTCTATCACGCGGCGGATGAGAAGGAAATGACGACGCCGACAGGGGCGGCGGTTATTCGCGCGCTGGGTGAGTTCGCGGAGAATTTGCCGGGAGATTTTCAGCCGGAAGCAATCGCATACGGCGCGGGAACATGGGATCTTTCCATTCCGAATGTGCTTCGCATGTATGTCGGCGACTATCAGGGGAAGGAAGCGCGTCGTTTATATTTATTGGAAACAAATATCGACGACATGAATCCGCAGGATTACGGATACGTGTATGAGCGCCTTCTGGCGGCGGGCGCTTTGGACGTTTGGACGACGCCGATTTTCATGAAGAAGAATCGGCCGGCGTCGACGCTTTCGGTATTGGTGGGCGAATCGGAAAAGGATACATGCGCCGATTTGCTGTTCCGCGAGACGACGAGCATCGGGCTTCGCGTCGTTCCCGTCGGCGAGCGTTTGGAGGCGGCGCGCCGGACCGCGGCGGTCGAGACGCCTTACGGTGAAGTGTCCTGCAAAATCAGCGCGTACAAAGGCCAGATCGTTTCCCTCTCGGCGGAGTACGAGGATTGCCGCCGCCTCGCGCAGGAAAAGGATGTGCCGCTGAAAAAAGTAAGGGAAGCGGCTCTCGCGGAGCTTCGCCGCAGACTGGGGGAATAAATCGATGGAGAGGGAAATCACAGTCCCGTTTCGGCGCGCGGCGCGATCGTGGAAAAATCTTCTAAGAAAATATATCGTGCTTTTTCTTGGCGCGTTCATCGCTTCCATCGGGCTCGAAATCTTTCTCGTTCCGAACGAGATTATCGACGGCGGCGTCGTCGGTCTTTCGATCATGGCAGGCGCAATCACGGGGCAAGAGTATGGTATCTTTCTCGTGCTGCTCAATCTTCCCTTTCTTTATCTCGGATATAAGCAGATCGGCAAGGATTTTGTCATAGCGACGACGATCGCTATCGTTTTTTTGGCGATTTGGACGGCCTATTTCAAGCCGGTGCCGCAGCTCACCGACGACCTTTTTCTCGCGGCGATTTTCGGCGGCATCATTGACGGTATCGGCGTCGGGATGATCATGCGGGCGGGCGCTTCGCTGGACGGTACGGAGATTGTCGCGATCATCGCGGACAAAAAAACGGTCTATTCCGTCGGCGAGGTCGTCATGTTCATCAATCTGTTTATTTTCGCGGCGGCCGGTTTTTTATTCGACTGGGAGCAGGCGATGTATTCTGTCGTCGCTTATTTCGTGATTTCCAAAACGATCGATATCGTCCTCAAGGGTATGGAGGAGTCGTATTCGGTCATGATCGTTACGAAGACGCCGGACGAAATCGGACAGGCGTTGATGAACGAGCTCGGGCGCGGTATTACGATCCTTTACGGCGAAGGCGGCTACAAAAAGGAACAGCGGAAAGTGCTGTACGCGGTCGTTACACGGCTGGAAGTCCAGCAGGTAAAAGAGATCGTCCTGGATTATGATGAAACGGCTTTCGTCACCATCAATCAGGTCCACGACATCGTGGGCGGCCGGTTCAAAAAAAGCGGCCATTGAGCGTCCGGAAAGCCTATTTTTACCGCGTGAGGAGCCTGCGATACGAATTTCTTGACAAGGCAATAGGCGGTCGCTATAATAGGTTGAGGCTGATGTCGGATGGGAATGAAATTGAAGATAGGCGAACGGGAGGAAGCGCTTGGATACAAGGGCGGCTTCCGTTTTGAGGATACGGCGGAAGGAATCGGCGTCCGTGAGAAGGACGCACGTTTTTCCGGACCGCTTCTCGTGGAAGGGACGCTGGAAAATTTAGGCGGCTCGTTCCGTATCGCGGGCGAGATACGCGCGGTGCGCGCGCTTGTTTGCGATCGGTGCTTGGCGGAAGCGGAAGTGCCGGAGTGTTATCCGTTTACGGAGGATTTTTCCCGCAGGGACGAAGCGCCCGACGCGGAGGAAAACAGCTTCGGGGACGACGGGATTGATCTTGTGCCGCTGGTGCGGGATACGGTTCTTGCCGCGCTCCCGATCCGAAATCTTTGCCGGCCGGACTGCAAAGGGCTTTGCCCGAAATGCGGTGCGGATCTGAATCAAGGCGATTGTGGCTGCGACCGGGAGGCCGTGGACTTGCGGCTTGAGGTCTTGAAAAATCTTTTGAATGACGAACCTGATCGTAGTTAAGGAGGTGTATCTGAATGGCAGCGCCGAAACGCAAAATGTCGAAATCGCGCCGCGATAAGCGTCGCGCGAACTGGAAACTTACGGTGCCGGGCTATGTGCTTTGCCCGCAGTGCCATGAGCCGAAGCTCCCCCATCATGTCTGCATGGAGTGCGGTTTTTATGACGGCAAGGAAGTTATCGCTCAGGCAGAGTAAGTGATCGAACGACTGGGAAAGGAGAGCGGGCCAAAACGCCTGCTCTTTCTGTTTGTGAGAGCACTTAACGCGCGCAAGCGAAGCGCAGCGCAAGTTTAGTGCGACCGCTTGAGGAGTCCGAGCGCAGCGAAGGACGAGCCTGGCGGGCATAGTATTGTGAGAGTCCTTTATGGAAGCAAGCGTCGATACCGCGCGAATACAGCGTCGCGCGGGCGTTTTTTGAATTTGTTTTGCGGCGCGCTTGCATTTTCATGGGAAAGCAAGTATAATCAAACGATATGGTTGATAAAATAGGAAATATGCCTTTGCGATACGGGGTTTGCGCGCAATGGGTGCACCCCGCCTACAGGAGGGATTCCTGATGAAGATTGCAGTGGACGCCATGGGGGGCGATTACGCCCCCAAGGAAATCGTCATTGGCGCACTGCGTGCCGCGCGGCAGTTTGATTGCGAGATCGTGCTGGTCGGCGACGAAGGAAAAATAAATAGCATTCTTTCGGCGGAGCGCAATATGGGAACGGCGAAGATCAGCGTTCGCCATGCGAGCGAAGTCGTCGAGATGAACGAGCATCCGGCGGATGCCGTCCGACAGAAAAAAGATTCGTCCATCGTGGTCGCAACGCGTCTCGTCAAAGACGGAGAGTGCGACGCGGTACTTTCGGCGGGCAGTACGGGAGCGGCGGTAGCCGCAGCGCAGCTCGTGCTGAAACGCATCAAAGGGATCAAGCGCCCGTCTATCGCGACGCCGATTCCGACGCCGCAGGGCGCTACGCTGATGCTGGATTCCGGCGCGAACGTCGATTCAAAGCCGATCCATCTTTTGCAAAGCGCGTTGATGGGCTCGATCTATTCCGAGCTCGTTTACGGTCATAAAGCGCCGCGTGTCGGCCTGCTCAATATCGGCGAGGAGGAAACGAAGGGCGACGAGCTCGCCCGCGAGACGTATCCTCTTCTTACGACGCTCGGAGAGCGGCAGGTCATTCGATTTACAGGAAACGCGGAAGGACGCGACATTCCGAAAGGGAATTTCGACGTGGTCGTCTGCGACGGCTTCGTCGGCAATGCATTGTTGAAATTTGGCGAGGGTCTCGCAAAGACGATTATCCAGCTGGTCAAGGACGAGCTGACGAACGCGGGCGTTTTTGCGAAGCTCGGCGCGCTTCTCGTGAAGCCGTCGTTGAAAAAGCTTGCGAAAAGGCTCGACGTGACCGAGTACGGCGGCGCGCCGCTCTTGGGCGTCAACGGCTGCGTCATTATCAGTCATGGCTCGTCGAACGCGAAAGCCATTGAGAACGCTATCCGCGTCGCGAACGATTTCGCGGCGAGCAAGGTATTGGAAAGAATTCAAAGCACGATCGTGAAGGAGGAAATGTTGCTCAATGACCTCGACGACAATTGACGCCGGCGTCCTCGGCACGGGTTTTTACGTGCCGGAGCGTATCCTCACGAACTTTGACCTTGAAAAGATGGTCGATACAAGCGATCAGTGGATTGTAGAACGTACCGGTATTCATGAACGGCGTATCGCGCCGGACGATGTGCCCGCGTCAGAGCTTGCCTATCAGGCGGCGCTGCGCGCTCTCGATGACGCGCATACGACCCCGGAGGAAATAGACCTCATTATTTGTGCGACGCTGACGGGGGACGCGGTTTGCCCTTCGACGGCGAGTTTTATCCAAGCGAAGCTTGGTGCTTCCCGCGCGGCGGCCTTCGATCTTGCGGCGGCCTGCTCGGGGTTTGTATACAGCGCTACCGTGGCGGCCCAATTCATTCGGGGCGGCGTCTATCGCCGGGTCTTGGTCGTCGGGGTGGAGGTGCTCTCCCATTTTCTGGACTGGAAGGACAGGAACACCTGCGTGCTCTTCGGAGACGGCGCGGGAGCCGCTGTCTTTGGGCCGGTAGAAAAGGGCTTTGGCATTCTGGGCTTTGATATGGGATGCGACGGTACCGGAACGGGCGCGCTGGGCATTGCGTCCGGAGACAGGGGACGCGCATTGGTGGAAGGCCAAAAGCAGAACTGCGTTTATATGAACGGCGCGGAGGTTTTCAAGTTCGCCGTCCGCGCGATGGGCGCAACGATGAAACGCTCGCTGGAGAATGCCGGTATCGACGCGAAAGACGTCGATTGGCTTGTCCCGCATCAGGCAAATATAAGAATTATCCAATCTGCGGCAAAACGACTTGCTTTGCCGCAAGAAAAGGTTATAATCAATATTGGGAAATATGGGAACGTGTCCGCCGCCTCGATACCAATGGCGCTCGCAGAGGCCGCGGGTGAAGGCCGATTCAAAAAAGGCGACATCGTCGTCTTGGCCGGATTCGGCGCGGGCCTTACATGGGCGTCTTGTATCATGCGATGGGCGAAGGAGGATTTGTAATGTTTGAAGAGAATGCGATTTGCAAGCTGCTCGGAATCAAATATCCGATATTCCAGGGCGGCATGGCATGGCTCGGCACGGCGGAGCTGGCGTCTGCGGTGTCGGAGGCGGGCGGCCTCGGCATCATCGGCGCCGGACACATGCCGCCGGACGTGCTTCGCGCGGAAATCCAGAAGGTGAAGAAGGCGACGAAGAAGCCCTTCGGCGTCAATATCATGCTGATGTCCCCCTTCGTCAAG
>CACZOL010000198.1 GCA_902782705.1 uncultured Selenomonadaceae bacterium | reverse complement strand
GAAGATGCGGCTTCCCTCGAAAAAACTCTTGACACATGGAAGGAGGTTCGCTAATATGCTTTTAGATGGAAAGTGCGCCCTTGTGACGGGGGCTTCGCGGGGCATTGGCCGCGCTGTCGCCCTGAAACTCGCTTCTGAAGGCGCAAAAGTCGCTTTAAACTTCGCAGGGAACGAGGCTGCGGCGGAAGCCGTCAAGCAGGAAATCGAAGCGGCGGGCGGTGAAGCGATTCTCGTCAAGGCGAATGTCGCCGATGAAGCGGCAGTCCAGGAGATGGTTCAGAAAACGACGGACGCTTTCGGGCGGATCGATATCTTGGTAAACAATGCCGGCATCACGCGCGACGGTCTTCTTGCTCGTATGAAGGAAGAGGACTGGGACGCTGTGCTTTCGACGAATCTGAAGGGCGTCTTCTTGGCCACGAAAGCGGTCGCGAAGGTGATGATGAAGCAGCGCGCCGGTCGTATCGTCAATATGGCGTCGGTCGTCGGCATTACGGGCAACGCAGGTCAGGCGAACTATGCGGCGGCCAAAGCGGGCGTCATCGGTTTTACGAAGACGATTGCGAAAGAGCTTGCGAGCAGAGGCGTCACGGCGAACGCCGTCGCGCCCGGATTCATTGCCACGGATATGACGGCGGTGCTTTCGGACAAGGCGAAAGAAGCTGCGCTGACGGGCATCCCGCTCGGGCGCATGGGTACGCCGGAAGATGTTTCCGCTGCCGTCTTATTCCTCGTGTCGGATCAGGCGTCCTACATCACGGGGCAAGTACTGAACGTAGACGGTGGCATGGTTATGTGATAGATCACAAGAATACTCTTGGAGGGAGGTGAATACAGCATGGCGACATTTGATAAGGTCAGGGATATTGTGGTTGAGCAGCTTGGCGTTGAAGCCGACGATGTGACGATTGAGTCCACGTTTATTGACGATCTGGGCGCCGATTCGCTGGATATTGTTGAGCTGATTATGGCTTTCGAGGAAGAGTTTAGTATCGAGATCCCGGATGAGGCTGCTGAAAAGATCAAGACGGTACAGGATGTTGTGGCCTATATTGACCAGAACCAGGGCAAATAAGGGGCTGGCAAACCTAAGCATCTTTCCTTGCGAAAAGCCCCGTGAAACACTCACGGGGCTTTCTAAGGGAAGGACGAAATGGGGTGGTACACTTGAAACTTCCAGAGCTCAGGATTGGCAATAAAGTAGCAAAAATTCCAATCGTGCAGGGCGGCATGGCGATCCGGCTTTCGACGGCAAGGCTTGCCGCAGCGGTGGCCAATCAGGGAGGCATCGGCCTCATCGCGGCTTCCGGCATGTCAAACAACGAGCTTCGGTATGAAATCCGCATGGCGCGCTCTTTGACGAAGGGCGTCATCGGCATAAATATTATGGTCGCGGCAAGGAAATTCAGCGAGATTGTCACTACGGCAATCGACGAAGGAATCGATCTCGTCGTGGCGGGCGCGGGGTTCTCGCGCGATGTATTTGGACTTGGAAAAGAATCGGGGACGCCGATTGTTCCAATCGTGTCTTCCGTTAAATTAGCGAAAATATCCGAGCGCCTCGGCGCGACGGCGATTGTCGTCGAAGGCAAAGAGGCGGGCGGTCATCTCGGCACCGACATTTCCGTCCGTAATCTGATTCCCGACATTCGGGCGGCGGTCAAGATTCCCGTCATCGCGGCGGGCGGCGTCTTGCATGGGCAGGACGTTGCGGATATGTTTCACATGGGCGCAAACGGCGTGCAGATGGGCTCGCGCTTTGCATCGAGCGCGGAAGCAAATTCCGCTCCGATGCTCAAGGAGTTTTACCTGAAATCCAAGGCGGAGGACATCGTGGTCATTCACAGTCCGGTCGGGTTGCCGGGCCGCGCGGTTCAAAACCCTTTCGCACAGCGAATCATGAAAGAAAACGTTCCGCCGGTGCGCTGCGACAACTGCCTGAAAGAATGCAAGCACAATTTCTGCATTATCCGTTCGCTGATTCGGGCACAGCAGGGCGACGTGGACACGGGTCTCGTCTTTACGGGCGAGTATATTTCAAGAATCAAAGAGATTCTTCCGGTGAAAGAAATTTTCCGCCGTTTGATGGCGGAAGTCGAAGAGGCGACCTGAGCGATCGCCGAGGCACAGTTTCAAAGTTTGTGAGGTGTTAAGTTTTGACGAATCGGGTGGTTTTAACCGGCGTCGGCGTAATTTCGCCGATTGGGAGCGGCAAAGACGTTTTCTGGGAGGCGCTTCTCGCAGGGAAAAACGGCATTGGGCGCATCACCCGCTTTGATCCGGCGGACTGCGCATCGCAGATTGCCGGCGAAGTTAAAGATTTTGATCCGACGGCGTTTATCGACCGCAAGGAAGCCAAGCGCATGGACCGCTATACGCAGTTCGCCGTAGCCGCTTCGAAAATGGCGGTAGAGGATGCGGGGCTCGATCTTGCAGCTGAAGACCGCGATCGTATCGGTACGTATATCGGCTCCGGCGTCGGCGGCATTGATACGCTGCACGAGCAGTACAAGAAACTTTTCGACAAGGGGCCGCATTTTATCAGTCCGTTCTTTATTCCGATGATGATCGGCAATATGGCGGCGGGGCAGACGGCTATCGTCCTTGACGTTCACGGCCCGTCCAGCGACATCGTCACGGCTTGTGCGACGGGAACGAATTGCATCGGCGAAGCGTTCCGGATCTTGCAGCACGGCGAGGCCGACGTGATGATCGCGGGCGGCACGGAAGCGGCGATTTCCGCCGCGCCGGTGGCTGGTTTCTGCTCGATGAAAGCGCTCTGCACCAATCGCAACGACGATCCCGAGCATGCGTCCCGTCCTTTCGACAAGGAACGCAGCGGTTTCGTCATGGGCGAAGGCGCGGGCGTCGTGGTACTTGAAACGTTGGAGCACGCGAAGAAACGCGGTGCGCATATTTATGCAGAAGTTGCGGGCTATGGGCGCAATTCCGACGCGTATCATGTTACGAGCCCGGCGCCGCACGGCGTATATCAATCGAAGTGCATGAGCCTCGCGATTGCAGACGCGGGCCTTACGCCGGACGATATCGACTATGTGAATGCGCACGGCACATCGACGCATATGAACGACCTCGGCGAAACCGAGGCGTGCAAGGAAGTGTTCGGCGCGCGGGCAAAGGACGTGCCGATCAGTTCCGTGAAGTCCATGACGGGCCATATGCTCGGTGCGGCGGGCGGTATCGAGTGCATCGCGACGGCTCTTTCCGTCGAGAACGATATGATTCCGCCGACCATCAACTACGAGACGCCCGATCTCGAGGAAGGGCTCGACCTTGACTATGTGCCGAACAAGTCGCGCAGTCATACGGTGCGTGCGGCAATCTCTAATAATTTTGGATTTGGCGGGCACAATGCCTGTCTCGTTTTGAAAAAGTTCACGGAGTAACGATATGACGAGATCGTTGCCGGAGTCGCGGGAAAAATCTCTCTTGGCGCTTTCGGAGCGTCTGGGGGTCGTTTTCCGCGACCTTTCGCTGCTCGATCAAGCGCTGACGCATACTTCGTTTGCCAATGAATCGGTGCATCGGAAAGTCGTTCATAACGAGCGGTTGGAGTTTCTCGGCGACGCGGTGCTGGAGCTGGCGACGAGCACGTATCTTTTTCGTCAGTTTCCGTTGACGCCCGAAGGCGATCTTACGAAAGCACGCGCGTCCGTTGTTTGCGAAGCGGCGCTTCACCGGCGTGCGTCGGAGGTCAATCTCGGCGCGTTTCTGCTTTTGGGGCGCGGCGAGGAGGCTACAGGAGGACGGGAACGTCCTTCGATTCTCGCAGATGCTTTTGAGGCGGTCATTGGCGCGATTTATCTCGACCAGGGGTGGCAGACGGCGGCGGACTATGTTTTGCGCCAGCTTCGTCAGGAGCTGCTGGAAGTCGAGCGCGGACAAAATATCAAGGATTACAAGACGATTTTACAGGAATTGATTCAGCGCCATCCGGGCCAGCATATCGTTTACGAGCTTTTGGCGGCCACGGGTCCCGACCACGCGAAAGAATTCAAGGTTGCGGTGCGCGTCAACGGACTCGCTTACGGCGTGGGCGTCGGACGCAGCAAGAAAGCGGCGGAGCAGAACGCGGCGCAGCAGGCGCTGCCGAAGTTTCAGAATCAGGATTGAAGGAAGGGTGAAGAGCCGTTGCGTAAAGCAATGGCTCTTTTTTACGGAACATCGAAAGGAGGGGCGGCAATGCGGCAACTTATCTTTCTCGGTACGGGGGCGGCCATGGCGACCGAGTGCTATAACGCCTGTTTTGCCCTTCGGACGCCGGACGACGAATATTTTCTGACCGACGCCGGCGGCGGAAACGGGATCTTGCGGCAGATGAAGCGAGCGGGCGTGCCGCTGGAGCGGCTTCGCTGCATGTTTGTCACGCACGGTCATGCCGATCATATCTTGGGCGCGGTCTGGGTGATTCGCAGGATCGCGTCGCTGATGAACAAGGATTTTTATCCCGGAGAGTTTCATATCTACGCGCATGACGTTGCGTGCCAGATCATCGAGATGTTGGTGCAGATGCTTTTGACGCGCGCCGAGCTCGCGCAGTATGGGAAAAGGATTTTGCTGCACGAGATGCACGACGGAGAACAGATTGCGTTCCTCAATATGAAATTTACGGCGTTCGATCTCCATTCGACAAAGGCGAAGCAGTTTGGCTATCGGCTGCGCTTTGCGAATCGCCGCACGCTGGTATGTCTCGGCGACGAACCGTTTAACGAGCGCTGCCGTTCGTATGTGGAGAAAGCGGACTGGCTCGTCTCCGAGGCGTTTTGCCTCGACGGGGATAAGGAGCGTTTTCGTCCCCATGAAAAAGGGCACGGCACGGTCCGCGAGGCGGCCATGGCGGCGGAGAAGTATCATGTGCGCAATCTCGTGCTGTTTCACACGGAAGATACGAGGCTGGCAGACCGCAAGGCGCGCTATACGGAAGAGGCTGCCGCACACTATCAGGGCGGCGTTTTCGTACCCGACGACCTCGAAGTGATCGATATAGATTGAATCCTTCGACCATGGCACGGCTTGACATATTCATCGCTTCCCTGGAATTTGAATACTAGACTCATTCTTCATTTTCATGGTATAATTACATTAAGTACGAAACGGAAGTCGGGATTCAAACAATGAGGTGTTCTTGATGAAACAGTGCATGGATTTGAAAAATCTGCACCGGCGATTGGGAAAGGTCATCGGTCAGCTGCAGGCGATCGACCGCATGATCGAGCATGACGTGCCCTGCGAAGACATCCTGTCACAGATCAACGCGGTCAAGTCGGCGACGCACAAGATCGGGCAGATCGTGCTTGAAGGGCATATCCAGCACTGTGTGCGGGACGGTATCGAGCACGGAGACGCCAATCGGACGATCGAGAGCTTCACGAAAGCCGTCGAGCGTTTTGCGAATATGAAATAAGGCGAAAGAAAAATAAAAGAGGCGCTGAAGTATTGGCTTCAGCGCCTCTTTGTCGTTGCCGGCGTTATTTGGGATTCCTGCGCGCTTTCCTTTTCCGCGCTTTGGCGGCTTTCGCTTTCAGACGGCCTTCCTCTTTTTGCTCCGCCGCGTCGTTTTGTTTCTGCTTCGCGTACTCGACGCCGATGCCGGTGATCTTGTGCCGGACGGTCATCATCGGGTGACGGACAAGCATGCCTTTGCGGGAACCGTCCATGATTTCCATGAACGTCTTGTTTTGCGTGTCGCCGAAGCACATCTCGTCGCAGTGATCGCAGAGCGGCTTCGTGATGCCGTATTTGCAGCGCCCAAATTTGAGCAGGACCGTCGTCAAGAGCGCGGTGCATTTCGGGCAGAGCTTTCCGTCCTTCGTATCGTGGTGTCCGTTGCAATATACGGCAAAGGACGTTTTGATGTTTTCCTTTTCCTTCGTGCGGTTTTCTTTCAGGCCCGTAGCCGGATCCTTTTTCTTGCGGAAGCGCTCGGGGAGAAGATTCCGCATTTTGTCCATGATGCCCATACGTCGTAAATCTCCTTTGTATCGTCAAGTTCAGTTCTTATTATTGTAAGCTCTGGCGGGGGGAAAAGCAAGAAAATTTTGCCGCGCCACGTGTTTTTGGCAAAAAATCTATATACGCCGCCGCGAAGATGGTATATAATGAGAGCACTTGGCGAGTGCGCGCCAAGACGAAGCGCGAACTTAGCGGCACATATACCCTTGTGGTATAATGATATTATTCTTGTGCAATGGAGGAGAAGTTATGAAAATTGTAGTCACGGTCGTGGGGAAGGACCGCGTTGGGATTATCGCAACGGTCAGCACCCTTTTGGCGGAGAACAAAGTCAATATCCTGAGTATCAACCAGAATATCATGGACGGCTTTTTCAATATGGTCATGCTGGCGGAGACCACGGACGACACGGTGAAGCTCGGCGAGCTCGCGCCGCAGCTCAAAAAGAAAGGCGAAGAGATCGGCGTCGAAATCAAGGCGCAGCATCAGGACATTTTCAACGTCATGCACGTTGTGTGAGAGGAGTATACGCACTTGATTACGGTTGACGATATTTTAGAAACAAACCGGATGATTACCGAGAACAAGCTCGACGTCCGGACGATCACGATGGGAATTTCGCTTCGCGGCTGCGCCCATCCGAATATGAAACAGTTTTGCGACAACATATACGACCGCATTACGACGGCGGCGGAGTTCCTCGTCAAGACGGGCGAGGACATCGAGGCGGAGTACGGCATCCCGATCATTCACAAGCGGGTGTCGGTGACGCCGATCGCCATCGCGGCGGAAGCGTGCAAGACGGACAGCTATGTGCCGGTGGCGGAGACGCTGGACCGCGCGGCGAAAGAGGTCGGCATCAATTTCATCGGCGGCTTTTCGGCGCTGGTGGAAAAGGGGTTCACGAACGGCGACCGCATTTTGCTCCAGTCGATCCCGCAGGCGCTGGCCTCGACGGAGCTGGTCTGCTCGTCGGTCAATCTCGCTTCGACAAAAGCCGGCATCAATATGGACTGTGTGCGAGAGATGGGGGAAATCATCAAACGCACGGCGGAGCTGACCCGAGACCGGCAGGCCATCGGCTGCGCGAAGCTCGTCGTCTTCGCCAATGCGCCGGGGGATAATCCGTTCATGGCGGGCGCGTTCCACGGCGTCAGCGAGGCGGAAACGGTGGTTTCCGTCGGCGTCAGCGGTCCGGGCGTCGTCAAGCACGCACTGGAAGATTTGAAGGGCGCGGATTTCACGGAAATCGCAGAAACGGTAAAGCGTACGGCGTTCAAGATTACGCGCGTCGGTCAGCTTGTGGCGCGGGAAGCGTCGAAGCGCCTCGGCGTGCCCTTTGGCATTATCGACCTTTCGCTGGCCCCGACGCCCGCCGTCGGCGACAGCGTCGCGAACGTGCTGGAGGAAATGGGCCTTGAGAGCTGCGGCGCGCCGGGGACGACGGCGGCGCTGGCGCTTTTGAACGACGCGGTGAAAAAGGGCGGTCTGATGGCTTCGTCGCATGTCGGCGGCCTTTCCGGCGCGTTCATTCCGGTCAGCGAAGACGCGGGCATGATCGATGCGGTAAACTGCGGCAGCTTGTCGCTGGAAAAACTTGAAGCGATGACCTGCGTTTGCTCGGTCGGCCTGGATATGATCGCCATCGCGGGCGATACGCCGGCGGCGACGATTTCGGGGATTATCGCGGACGAGGCGGCCATCGGCATGATCAACAACAAGACGACGGCGGTGCGCGTGATTCCCGTGCCGGGCGCGAAAGTCGGCGATTCCGTAGAGTACGGGGGGCTCTTGGGCTCTTGCCCCGTCATGCCCGTCAAGAGTGAGTTCAGCTCCGAGGCGTTTATTGCGCGCGGCGGCCGTATCCCTGCCCCCATCCGGAGCTTGACGAACTGAATGCATCTTGCACTGACTGCGGCCGAGCGGCTGCGGTCAGTTTTTTTGTGGATATATATTCTTGTGATATAATATACGGGAAATTTAGTTGCAGGACAGTAACGCGTACCGGACGGGAGGCAGAAATGGAAGAAAACGAACAGGGACAGCTCGCGCGGGAACTTTACGAGCGGCTGGGCGGCGCGGAAAACATCTTGCAGGCGACGAACTGCATGACGCGGCTTCGCGTGCAGCTTACGAAGAAGGACGACGCGCTGGTTGCGGCGGTAAAAGGCGTCAACGGCGTGATTGGCGCGCTTGACGCCGGAGAGGAGTTTCAGATCGTGCTGGGGCCGGGCCGCGCGCAGGCGGTGGCGGACGAAGTGAGGAAGCTTTTGGAAGCCGACCGGAAAACAGCGCAAAAAAAACCTGTGTCTGCGACGGTCGGGGACGGGAAGGCACTGCAAGCGGCGATTCGCGCGAAAAACGCGACGCCGATCAAGCTCTTGTTTCGCCGTATCGCCAGTATTTTTCTGCCGCTGATTTCCGGCTTCATCGCCTGCGGACTCATTACGGGCGTTTTGGGCGTCTGGCTGAAAGTCGCGCCGGATATGGCGAATGCGCCGTTGGTGAAGCTCCTTTCGGTGTTCGGCAACGCCGTTTTCTGGGGGATGAATCTTTTTGTCGGCTGGAGCGCGGCGCAGGTTTTCGGAGGCACGCCGATTCTCGGCGGCGTGCTGGCGGCAATCATCAGTCATCCGGCGCTGTCCGGTGTGGCGTTTTCGGACGCGGCGCTGGTGCCGGGGCGGGGCGGCGTGATTTCCGTAGTGCTGGCGGCTGGATTCGGCGCATGGCTGGAGAAGCGTCTGCATCGCGTCGTGCCGGAGCTCTTCGATTTGTTTTTGACGCCGCTCTTGACGGTGTTGATTGCAGGCGCGGCGACGATTTTCGTTTTGCAGCCGGTGGGCGGCGTGCTGTCGGATTTCTTCGGACGGTCGGCGACGACGGCTATCGAGGCGGGCGGCGCGGCGACGGGATTCGCGCTTGGCGGGCTTTGGCTGCCGATGGTTATGCTGGGCGTTCATCAGGCGATTACGCCGATCCATGTGGATCTGATTGCGCGCTACGGCGTGACGATACTCTTGCCGATTTTGGCAATGGCGGGCGCGGGACAGGTGGGAGCGTCGCTGGCGGTCTATGTGAAGACGAAAAGCCGGCGGCTGAAAAAAATCGTGGCGTCGGCGCTGCCCGTGGGTCTGATGGGCGTCGGCGAGCCGCTGATTTACGGCGTTACGCTGCCGCTGGGGAAGCCTTTCGTCGGCGCGTGCATCGGCGGCGCGGCGGGCGGCGCGGTGCAGGCCCATTTCGCGGTAGGGGCGGCGACGCTCGGCATATCAGGGCTTCCGCTGGCGGGCGCGACG
>CACZOL010000197.1 GCA_902782705.1 uncultured Selenomonadaceae bacterium | reverse complement strand
TCCGGCGCTTTTTCCCGTGCGACGGAGAGCATGAGCTTGATACGGTTGACCTGATTGACTTCACTTGCACCTGCGTCGCAATCCAGTGCAATGATATTGCTGTCCGGATAGCGCTCGCGAAGCGCGTGCATGACGCCTTTTCCCGTGATATGGTTCGGCAGGCAGCCAAACGGCTGCAGACAAACGATGTTCGGCACGCCGCGCTCAGCCAGCTCCATCATCTCACCCGTCAGGAACCAGCCTTCGCCCGCCATATTGCCGAGTGAAACCTGCTGACTGGCCAACGCCGCCAATTCCTTGATCGTAGACGACGGCTCGAACCGGCAGCTTCTCTTCAGGGCGTCCGTCATCGGGTGGCGGAAAAATTCCAGCATTTGAATGGAAAATTCCGCTTTCCATCGATCGACACGCCCACCTGCCAAGAGCTTACGCTTCACAATGTCGTCGTAAGCCATGTACTCCATGAAGTTCAGAAGGTCGGGCATGACGACTTCCGCACCCTCGTCAAATAAAAGCTCTTCCAAGTGATTATTGGCCAACGGATGATATTTGACGAGTATCTCACCGACAATTCCGACTTTCGGCTTCCAAATCGCCTCGTCCATCGGCAGTATATCGAAATCATGGACGATTTGTCGTAAATTTCGGCGATATTTGAAGTAGCTGCCGTTTGAGAGTTCTTCCTTGACGCGCTTCACCCACGCGCGATAAAGCCGTTCCGTCGAACCTTTCTCTATCTCGTAAGGCTTCACGCGGTTTGTAACGCGCATCAACAGATCGCCATAGACGACGGCCTTGACAATATCGGTATAGCAGCTCTGCGTCATGACGAAATCGTCCGTCTCGCTCTCGCGTCCCATAAAAGCGAATGCAGGAACCTGTCCGTATCCGGCGTCTTTCAGCGCCGCCCGCATAAGATTCAAATAGTTCGTCGCGCGACACGCGCCGCAGGTCTGAAACAGCATGATCGACGTATGGTCAGGATCACAGACGCCGGAGCGGAGTACGGAAAGCATCTGCCCGATAACGACGATCGCCGGATAACACATATCGTTGTTCACATAACGAAGCCCCACGTCGATAGCCGTCCGATCCGGTGTTTTCGGAATCACAAGGCGATAGCCGTACGCCCGGAATACCGATTCCAAAAGCTCGAAATGAATCGGCGACATTTGCGGCGCGAGAATCGTATGCGTTTCTTTACATTCTTTTGTAAAATGCGGCCGATCTTTCCGCTGCATCGGCACATACGGCACGCGCTCCCTGCGTGCAAGCGCCGCCATCAATGAACGGATACGGATGCGCGCCGCGCCCAGATTCGACACTTCGTCCAGTTTTATCATCGTATAGAGGCGGTGATGCGCCTCCAAGATTTTCTTGACCTGTCCCGTCGTAATCGCGTCGAGGCCGCAGCCGAAAGAGCTGAGCTGCACGAGCGCGATATTGTCGTGACTTGCGGCAAAGCTGGCGGCATGATAGAGCCGCGCGTGATAACTCCACTGATTGACGATGCCCAACGTATCTCCGCCGTCCGTCGGAATACGATAGACCATGTCCTCTGAAAGAACGGGAAGCCCATAAGACTGAATCATCTCGGGGATACCGTGATTGATTTCCGGATCGATATGGTAGGGGCGTCCCGCAAGAAGGATTGCCGGCAAGTGCTCACGCTCGACCAGTTCAAGAATCTGCTTTCCGTAAGCGCGCACGTCGTCCTTGTAATTTGCCAGTTCCTTATAAGCCGCTTCAACCGCCTCGGCAATTTCCAATTTTCCCAGATGTTCCTCTGACAGTTCTTCCGTCAGCCGTTCAATCATGCGCTTTTTATCATAAATCGGCAAGAACGGCTGCATGAATCGAATATTCTTTTCCTTGAGCACGTCCATATTGCCGCGTATATTTTCCGCATAAGACGCGACCACAGGACAACTGTAGTGATCGTCCGACGGGTGTTCTTTGTCTTCCATGTTGTAAGGTATGCACGGATAGAAAATTTTCGGCACGCCCCGCTCGACAAGATCGACGATATGGCCATGGACAAGCTTCGCCGGATAGCAAAGCGAATCCGACGGCACCGTCTCCATGCCGCGATAGTAAGTGCGGACGGAGGTCTTGCCGGACAATACGACTTCATATCCAAGCTTCGTGAAGAACGTGAACCAGAACGGATAGTCCTCATACATATTGAGTACGCGCGGAATCCCGATCTTGCCCCGCTTCGCGTCTGTAAGCGGCTGATAATGATTGAACAACCGCTCGTATTTATATTGATAAATGCTCGGTACCCTACTCTCGGATCGTTGTTTTCCGACGCCTCGCTCGCAGCGATTGCCGGAAAAATACTTGCCGCCGTCCGAGAACGTGGAGGCGGTAATCAGGCATTGATTGCCACAGCCTTTACAACGGTAAGAATTCGTCTCCACCGAAAACGATGCCAGCGCATCTGCGGAAAGCACCGAAGACTTTTCGACGCCGCTCTCCAGTGCGAGAATCGCCGCGCCGTAAGCCCCCATGACGCCCGCAATATCGGGACGTACGACGTCGCGCTGCAAAAGCACTTCCAGCGCGCGAAGCACAGCGTCATTATAGAACGTGCCGCCCTGTACGACAATATGATCTCCGAGAGAATCCACATCGCGAAGCTGCATGACTTTGAACAATGCGTTCTTGATAACTGAAATAGCGATGCCCGCCGAAATATCGCTGACAGAGGCGCCCTCTTTTTGCGCCTGCTTGACGCGGGAATTCATGAAAACCGTGCAGCGCGTACCAAGATCGACAGGCTCCCTTGAGTCGATCGCTTTCGCCGCGAATTCCTCCGTCGTCATCGAAAGTCCTTGAGCGAAATTTTGGATAAAGGAGCCGCAGCCTGCCGAGCACGCCTCGTTCAGCGTGATATTTCCAATGCTTCCCTGATGTACGAAAAAGCATTTCATGTCCTGCCCGCCAATATCCAGCACAAAGCTGACCTCGGGGCAGAATTCCTGCGCCGCGCGCAAATGGGCGAAGGTCTCCACCTCGCCGCCGTCCGCGTGGATAGCCGCCTTCACGATACCTTCGCCGTATCCCGTTGTCATCACCGACGCAATATACTGACCGGGACGCATTTCGGCGTAAAACGCGGAAAGTTCCTTGATGACCGTTTGCAGCGGCAACCCTTCATTGCTGCCATAGGCCGTATATAAAAGTTCTTTGTCTTTTCCGATAACCGCGAGTTTCGTCGTCGTCGAGCCCGCATCGATCCCGAGGTACAGCGGGCCGCGATACCCGGAAAGATTTCCTCGCGGCACACGGTCTTTGTCATGCCGTTTCCGAAATGCGTCGTATTCCGCTTCGTCATGGAAGAGCACAAACGTCGACGAACGCGTTTGAATGGCCGCGTCTTCTTTCGCGCACTCGATGCTGCGGGAAAGGCGGCAAAAATCCATATCCTCGCTCTCGGCGGACAGCGCCGCGCCCACCGCCACGAAATAGCATCCGTCCTTGACCGGCATGACCTCGTCCGGCGTCAGCTTCAGCGTATTGATGAAGCATTTGCGAAGTTCGGAAAGGAAATAGAGCGGACCGCCCAAAAAAGCGATATTACCGCTGATTGGACGTCCCTGGGCCAAATTTCCAATGGTCTGGTTCACCACCGCCTGAAAAATAGAAAGCGCGATGTCGGCTTTTTCCACACCGTCGTTGATCAGCGCCTGAATGTCTGTTTTCGCGAAAACGCCGCAGCGGGAGGCAATCGTATAAATCTGCTTCCCCTTTTCCGCCAATGCGTTCAGCCCCAGCGCGTCCGTGGACAGGAGCGCCGCCATATGGTCGATAAAGGAACCGGTACCGCCAGCGCAAACGCCGTTCATGCGCTGCTCCGACGCCCCGCCGAAATAGGTAATCTTCGCATCCTCGCCGCCCAGCTCCACCGCCGTGTCCGTCTCCGGAATCATGGACTTCACCGCCGACGCGCATGCGATGACCTCCTGCACAAAAGGAAGCCCGACGCGCTGTGCCACGCCCATACCTGCCGATCCCGTCAGGGCAAAGGAAAAACGCCGCGAGCCTACGACGTCCCGC
>CACZOL010000196.1 GCA_902782705.1 uncultured Selenomonadaceae bacterium | reverse complement strand
GTTCTTTCGCGGTCAGAAGCGCACAGGCTCGTCGCGTCCGGCTTGCCGGGCGCCGACAAGCCGCTGCGCTCGCGGGAGCTTTGCTTCCGCTTTGGGAGGATTCAAAAGGAGGGCGCAGTCCTCCTTTTGTGGGGATTCAAAGGGGCACGCCCCTTTGGAAAAATAATTACAAAAAAGCCGTTCATGAAGGATGATTTCCCTCGTGAACGGCTTTGTTCATACATTCAAATATCTTCCGGCACCATATCCTCCGCCCGCAGCGTCCCATTCTTCGCACGCTCGGCGAATTCCGCCGTCGCGGTGAAGAGCACGTCGCTGGAGCTGTTGAGCGCCGTCTCGCAGGAGTCCTGCAGCACGCCGATGATGAAGCCGACGCCGACGACCTGCATCGCGACGTCGTTGTTGATTCCGAAAGACGCGCAGGCCACCGGGATCAAGAGCAGCGAGCCGCCCGCCACGCCCGACGCGCCGCACGCGCCGACCGTCGAAATGATGGAGAGGAGCAGCGCCGTCGGCACATCGACATAAATGCCCAGCGTATACGCCGCCGACAAGGACAGCACCGTGATCGTGATTGCCGCGCCCGCCATATTGATCGTCGCGCCCAGCGGAATGGAAATCGAGTAAATGTCGGGATTCAGCCTGAGACGCTTGCAGAGCCGCATATTGACCGGAATGTTCGCGGCGGAGCTGCGCGTAAAAAACGCGTAAATGCCGCTTTCGCGGAGCGTCGCAAAAACAAGCGGATAAGGATTCTTATGCGTTTTCAGGAACACGACAAGCGGGTTCATGATCAGCGCGACGGAGAAGAACGCGCCAAGCAGCACGGCGAGGAGGCGCGCATAACCGAGCAGCGCGTCAAGACCGCTTTCGCCGATGGCGTCCGCCACGAGGCCCATGATGCCGAAAGGCGCGAACCGGATAATCCACTGCACGATTTTCGTAACGCCTTCGGCCACGTCGCCGATGAAGGACTGCGTCGCTTCCGACGTCTTCCGAAGCGCGATGCCGAACAGCACCGCCCACGCAAGAATGCTGATGTAGTTCGCTTTGAGGATGGCGTTGACCGGGTTATCCACGACGGACAGCAAAAGATTTCTCAGCACCTCGACGATGCCGCTGGGCGGCGCAAGATTCGCGTTGTTGACGGAAAGCTTCAGCTCCGTCGGGAACAGGAACGACGCCGCCACCGCTACCAGCGCGGCGCAGAACGTGCCGACCAGGTAAAGCTCAATCACCGGGCGCATGGAGCTCCTGCCTGCGGACGTATCGCGCGCCATGGCGTTCCGGACAAGCACGAAGACGAGAATCGGCGCGATCCCTTTCAATGCACCGACAAACAGCTTGCCAAAAATGGCGAGCACAGGAATCGTCTGCGGCGCAGCGACCGCCAGCACGATGCCGACGATAAGTCCGCACGCGATAAGCGCAATCAGCGGCTTTTTCACATACCAGTTTATCAATGCATTCAAACAAAGTCCCCCTTGTGTTTTGTTCAGTGCTTCCTTAGTATACAAAATACAGCTCTGAAAGGCAAGCGAACGATAGTTTTTCGTTTCCCCTCATCATAAAATGTGGTAAAATATATAGTACTTGTGATTTTAAATTTATGGCAGCAAGGACAGATCGATTTATGGAAAGCCGCACCCTCAGCAGCCGGGTCCGCCAACGCCGCAGCAACGAGAAAAAGAAAGTCCTTCTCATCCTTTTCCTGTTTGCGCTCGCGCTCGGTCTCTGGCTCTGGTATTGTTTCGTATATACGCGCACGCCCGAATACGCGCTGCGCGCCGTTGCCGACGCCTGCAAACGTCATGACGCCGCCGCCGTCCTGCAAGGCGTCAACATCGACCGGACGCTTTCGCGGGCCTACGACGACCTCACCGACGATATGCTGCGCTACGACGCCGCGCTGACAGCGGAAAACAAAGCGGAGTACGAGCAGTTTTACAACGTCATCAAGCCGCAGATGCTTGAAGGTCTGCGCGAGGTCGTAAACGGCTATATCGCGACGGGAGATTGGTCGCTTCCGCAAGGCACGAGCCTGACGAAGGGCCGACAGCTCGGCGTCGATTTCGAAAGGTTCCTTGAACGCTCGCAGTTCAGAAACGTCGAATTCATCGGCGTCGAAAAAGCGCGCGTGGTCGGCGACACCGCCGAAGCGCAGGTCGCCATCCGTGACCGCGCGACCGCGACGCCGTTTTCGCTGCGTCTGCGCATGGAACGCGCGAAAGACGGCCACTGGCAGGTAATCCGCATGGAGAATTACAAGCTCTATCTGGACACGCTCGCACCGCAGCAAAACAAGGACATTGCCGACTACATCGCGGCGACGCACGATATTGTCGCCGAATACAACCAAAAGCTGGAAAACCAGCAAGCACGATTTACTTCTCTGGCGCGTCAGGCAAACGGGTACTTCGCCGGCGAGGCGGCCGCGTCGCTGACGTCGCTGATCGAGGGCGAGGTCATTCCGACGCTGAAGGAACGGCAGGAGCGGCTCGACGCCGTCGCCATTCCGCGCGGCGCGGCATATCTCGCCAATCTCCGGCATACTTCCACCGATCTTTCCATCGCCGCGTGGACGCATTTCCTGAAAGGCGTCGCCACCGAGTCGAACGAAGAGTATAACGCCGCCGAAACGCTCTTGAAGCAGGAGCTCGAGATCGAACTCCGCATTACCGATATTATCCACCACAACACGGTCAGCCAGGCGCTGCCGGACATTCCGTAACACACAAAACTGCCCGCCGGTTTTTACCCGACGGGCAGTTTCTATTTGCATCATTATTCATTGTTTCCTATTCACACCATGGTCAAAAGGAACCGGCCGTGACCGCGCAGCCAGTACGGGCCGCTGTCCGCCGGCACGAAAATCGAGTCGCCTTTTTCGATCACATCGCGCCCGCTCGGATACTCCAGCTCCAGGATGCCGTCCAAGAGCACGATGGAATGGAAGCTGTCACGTCCCGCGAAAAGATGCATACGCCCGTCCAGCGCCACATGGTAGACAGTGAAATATTCGCAGGAAGACAGCAGCCTGACGTTGTACTCGGCGTAGAACGCCTGCGGCGGCGGCGGCGCAAACCGCGGCGACGGCGTCATGCGCATGACGTCCAGCGCGCGGTCGATCTGAAGCTCCCGCGGCTTGCCGTCGCGCCCAAGACGGTCGAAATCGTAAAGACGATACGTCGTGTTCGCGTTTTGCTGGATTTCCGCCAATGTGACGCCCGCGCCGACGGAATGGATCGTGCCCGCTTCCAGCATGAACACGTCGCCCGGAATCGCGGGAATCCGGTTGCAGATTTCAAGAATCGTGCCGTCTTCGATACGCTGGCGCACTTCCACTTTCGTCACGTTGCGGTTCACGCCGTGGATCAGCGTCGCCCCCGGCTCCGCGTCCACGACGTACCAAAGCTCTTTCTTGCCGTATTCGCCGTCCACGAGATGCCTGTCATTGCTGCTCGGATGCACCTGCACGGAAAGGTCCTGCGCCGTGTCGATCAGCTTGATCAGAATCGGGAAATACAAAAAGCGCGCCGAATGTGTGCCCGTTACGCGGTCGCCTTCCGTCGCGATATAACGCGCAAGATCCATGCCCGCCGCCGGGCCGTTTTCGATCGTACTGCGTCCGTCCTCGCGGCAAGCGAGTTCCCAGCTCTCCGCCACTGTGGGAAGATCCGTTTCCTTGCGATATTTCTCTTTCAGTTTCGTTCCGCCCCACAAATAGTCTTTCAACGGCGGAATCAATTTCAGCGGGTACAGCAGGACGCTCTCCTCCAATTTGTTTTCTATAAATGAACATTATACTACTATCGGAAGAAAAAAAATATAGAGCAAAAGTTGGAAAGACGCCGTTTCAAGCGGAAAACGGCGTCTTTTTTTACCTTTTTTATCTTTTATGCTTTTTCCTGTATCTCAGATAGAAAACAGCGCCGGCGACGATGCAGAGCACGACGAAGATGATACTGATCTCATGACCGACCTTCATCATGATGGCCCAGCCCTCGCCGAGCAGCCGCCCCAGCCAGAGGATCAGCGCGGTCCAGGGCAGCGAGCCGAGAATGGTCAGGACGAGGAATTTCACGCGGTCCATGCGCGCGAATCCGGCGGGCAGCGAAATGAACGTGCGCACCACCGGCAGCATGCGACTGAAAAAGACGGCCTTGAGCCCGTATTTGTCAAACCAACGCTGCGCCAAGTCCACATGGGAGGGCTTGACGAAAAAGTATTTGCCGTAGCGGTCGACAAAAGGCCGCCCGCCGCGCCGCCCGACCTCGTACGCGAAAATCGAGCCGAGAACGCCGCCGATCATGCCGGCCCACATCGCGCCGGCAAAAGTCATGCGCCCGGCGAAAATCAGGTAGCCCGCAAAGCCAAGGATCAGCTCGCTGGGGATCGGCACGCAGGCGTTTTCCAGCCCCATCAGGAGCGCCACCGCGAAATAACCCCACTGGTCGATAAAATTCAGAAAAACGTCAGCCAAAGAATTTCCCCCTCATATCCAATATGCCCCTATTATAACGGAAAAAGGACGCAAGGGAAAGAAAAAAACGACTTACGCAAGAATCGACACGAGTCCCGCGACGCCGCAGAGGATAAACACGAACGCCGAGACTTTTTTCATCGTTTCCGGCGAGACGTGCCGGCGCAGTTTCGCGCCGAGCGCGATACCGAGGCCGTCCGCGATCATCATTGCCGCCGTCGATCCGGCAAGGACGGGAATCCATGCCCCTTGCTCCGCCGCGATGGTCAGGACCGCGAGCTGCGTCTTGTCGCCCATCTCTCCGAGGAAGAAAGTCAACGCGACGGTCCAGAAGGGGCTGCGGCTTTGGCGGACCTCTTCCTCGTCTTCCTCGTCATTTCGGAGCGTCAAAAGCCCGAAAACGATAAACGCGATCGAACCGACGATTCGCATTTCCGTTTCAGGCAAAAGCCCTCCCAATAGCACGCCGAGCGCCACGGCAAGGCCGTGGTTCGCCAGCGTGGCGGCCAGTACCGCCGCCATGACCGGACGCCAGGAATACCGCGCCGTAAAGGCCATCACGATCAGCTGCGTCTTATCCCCCATTTCCGCGCAGAAAACAAGCGTGAACGCCGCAAGAAACCCTTCCATATTCTTTTCCCCCCAAAGAATGCCATACGCTAAATGTAGCAAAGCGGCTCGCTTCTGTCAAGAAAATGAACCGACTATGTTTTTATTCCACATTTCTCCCTTATTGCTTGTGACGTCATGCTTCATGCCGTATAATAGAATCATCGGGCGTCCGTGTATATGGGAAATGAAGGGAGTTTCGGTATGAGCGTTGAAATCGAGCGGAAATTCTTGGTCAATGAGAAGTGGCAGCCGGAGGGCCGGAGCATTCATGTGAAGCAGGGGTATCTTCCGGGCACGGGGCCGATGCTCGTGCGCGTCCGGCAGGAAGACCGGCGCGCGTTCCTGACGCTGAAAGGGCGCACGGAAGGCATCACGCGCAGCGAATACGAATATGAAATCCCGATGACGGACGCGGGCGAGCTGCTGGAGCGCTGCGAAAGACCGATCATCGAAAAGACGCGCTACCTGATTCCGGCGGGGCCGCACACATGGGAAGTGGACGTCTTCGCCGGCGCGAACGAGGGGCTTGTCGTCGCCGAAATCGAGCTGGCTTCCGAGGACGAGTCTTTCGACCGACCCGCATGGCTCGGCCGGGAAGTATCCGACGATCCGCGGTATTATAATTCCAATCTCGCCGCACACCCCTATTCCGCTTGGGAAAAATGACATGCACGGCACACTCTCGTTGCCGCGCAAGACGTCGAATATTTATCCACAAAAACGGGAAAATAAAAAAACAAAATCTAGCGGTTGACAAATTTATATCCGCAGATATGGGGGTTATGCACCGTTTTATCCACTTTATCCACAGAAATCGAGAAAATTTGACCGCCATTTTCCCAAGATTTTGTGGAAACCCTGTGGATAAACTTCTCAAAATTCGATTGAAAAAACGAATCAAATGTAAAAATTTCTTTCGAGCCGTTGCATTTCACGAAAAAAAACCGTATGATTAAGGAAATACTGAAAATTGTGGAACAGGGGGCGCACGATCTTGGAACCGACGGAGCTGGGATTGATTTTCGGCAAGCTGTTCCTTTCGTGCATTTTGGGCGGCCTGATCGGATACGAACGCGAGGCGCGGCACAAATCGGCGGGCCTGCGGACGAATATCCTCGTCTGTCTCGGTGCGTGCCTCGTCATGATGATTTCTGTGGATATCCGCGGAGACACGGGCGCCGACGCCGCACGAATCGCAGCGCAGGTCGTCAGCGGTATCGGTTTTCTCGGCGCGGGCGCGATCATGAAGGAAGGGTTGTCTGTCACGGGACTAACGACGGCGGCGTGTCTTTGGGTCGTCGCGGGCGTCGGGCTTGCGGTCGGACTGGATTATTACGCCGGCGCGCTGATGACGACCGGGTTTGTTTTCTTGGTGCTCCGCGTATTCGGCCGCTATGATTCCTGGATCATCCGCGAAGACAGTTTTGCCGTCGCCATCGTCGCGGAAAACCGCCACGGCGTGATTCGCGCCGTCACGGACGCATTGACCGCGCAGGACTATTTCCTGCACAACATTCGCATCCACATGCGGGAGAACGCAAGCCGCAAAGACCGGGAGCCTTTACTGGAGATTGAACTGGAAGTCAGCTCGAAGAAAGAAAAAATCGACCGCGGCGCGGTCATGGAAGTCGTAAGCAGCATCGACGGCGTCATCAAGGCGGATTCGTTATAGGATAATGCATACATATTATATATTGGAGAGGAGCGGAAACGATGATCAACGAGGAAATTATCGACACGATGGTCCGCACGGCGCGCGACGCTATGCAAAAGGCCCACGCCCCTTACTCGGGGCGTCCGGTCGGCGCCTGCGTGCTGACCAGCGACGGGACCCTGTACGGCGGCTGTTCTGTGGAGAACGCGGCGTATGGGCTTTCCTGCTGTGCCGAGCGCGTGGCGATCTTCAAGGCGATCGCGGACAGCAAGCGGGAATTTGACGCGATCGCCATCGTCGCGGACACGGACGAGCCCTGCGTACCTTGCGGCGCATGCTGTCAGGTCATGGCGGAGTTCAAGATTCGCGACGTCATCATGGCAAATCTCAAGGGCGACGTCGAACTCGCCGATCTGATGGATCTCGCGCCCTGCGCGACGGGCAAGGCACGGATCAACGGACAGAGCGCATGAAAACGCGCAGCATTTGCACGGCGCTCGTGTTCGCCGTTCTTTTGGCGCTCGGCGGAACGGCAGGCGCGGAAGCGGCGGTCCCCGCGCCGGAAACGAACGCCCCGCCCGTGAAGACGCAGGCCGTTCGCCGGACAAAGCGCATCGTACTGATCCCGCTGATCGACCGCACCGGCTGGCTCACGCGCAGCGCCGCGGAAAATCTGACGGCGCGCATGGACCGGGAACTGCATATCCCACTCAACGACACCATGCATTGGGCGGAATTCCTGGATGAGGACGAAGCGGCGACGGCGCTGAAAGAAGCGCTGGCAGCCCAAGGGAAAAAGGCGAAGCCCGAGCTCGCCGCACGGGAAGTCGCGCAAAAGCTCGACGCCGATCTCGTGCTGTTTCTCGTCGTCGATCAGTTTTATCAGCACATTTTCCACAGCTTCTTCTTCGGGGACGGCGGACTTTACATCGAGTCGGCGGCTTCCGTTGTCGTTTACGGCTACGACGCGCGCCACGACCGGTTGATCAAATCGCCGGCGGCGCGGTTTGAGCATACGGACTATCACCCCGCGTACGAAGCGGAGGCGCTGGCTCTCGAAGCGCTGGACGAGGCGCTGCGCGAGGCAAACGCCAAATCGGCGATCTTCCCGTTGACGGAGGACGACGGCGCGCCCGCCGCGCAACCGACACAAGGAGCGTAAATCTAAAAAGAAAAGGGGCATTTTTTATCATGATGGAAGAATTCAAGAAATTTGTCATGCGGGGCAACGTGATGGATCTCGCGGTCGGCGTCATCATCGGCGGCGCATTCGGCAAGATCGTCTCCTCCTTCGTCGGCGACATCCTGATGCCGCCTCTCGGACTTTTGATGGGCAATGTCGACTTTTCCAATCTGTTCATCAATCTCGGAAAAGTCCCCGTGAAGACGCTTGCCGAAGCAAAGGCCGCGAACGTTCCGGTCATCGCTTACGGCCAGTTCCTGAACGCGTGCATCGACTTCCTGATCCTCGCCTTCGCCGTCTTCCTGATGGTCCAGCAGATCAACAAGTTGACCGCCGAGAAAGAGCCTGAGAAAGAGCCGCGCAAATGCCCGTACTGCAAATCGGAAATCGACGACGAGGCGACGCGCTGCCCGCACTGCACTTCCGAACTCGGCTGAGGAAAGACATAAAAAAACTGCCCCGAGGGGCAGTTTTTTTATGTCTTTTTCTCATACAATCCCAAGCGCCCGCATATAGACGGGAAGATTCTTCTCGAAATTCACGCCGTAGCGGATATCAGTGCCGGCCTTTGCCGTCGTCTGTATCGCCGCCACCGTGAAATCCACTGCCGCGCGCACAGCCTCTGAAAGCGGCATGCCGCGTACGAGCGCGCCGACAAGCGCGCTGCCGAACACGTCTCCCGTCCCATGATAAAGACCGGGCACGTTCTCGCCGAAAATGTAGGCAATCTCCTTCGTCGTCCCATCGAAAGTCGCCGCGCCGAGCCGTTCCTCATCGAAAAAGACGCCGGTCAGAACGATCTGCCGCGCTTCCGTCTTCTGCACGAGCCGAAGGAGCAGCCCTTCCACATATTCCTTCGTATAGGGACCCGGCTGATATTCTTCTCCCAAAAGGAGCGCCGCCTCCGTCATGTTCGGCTTGATGAGGTCGGCGTGCGTGCAAAGCTCAAGCATCGCGGGGGGGAAGGTCATATCAAATGCCGCATAGAGCTTTCCGTTGTCGCCCATGACCGGATCGACGGCAATCAGCGTATCCTTGTCCGCGAGAAGCGAAAAGATTTCGCGCATCATGTCCATTTGCGCGAAGGAAGCGAGATATCCCATGTAAATCGCGTCAAACTGCTCGCCGAGGCTCTCCCAATGCCGCGCCATCGGCAAAAGATCATCCGTCAGATCACGGCAAGTGTAGCCGGTAAAGCCGCCCGTATGCGTCGAAAGCACTGCCGTTGGAAGCACCGAGCACTCGACGCCGGCCGCCGAAATGATTGGCAGCGCCACGGTCAGCGAACAGCGCCCCACGCCCGAAATATCATGGACCGCCAATACCCTTTTTTGCCTCTCCATTCGTCAGGCGTCCTCCTTCATTTCCTTTTCCACGCGGCCGTAAGCGTCTTCGAGACGCACGATGTCGTCTTCTCCCAGATATTTTCCGTTTTGTACCTCGATGATCGACAACGGCAGTTTTCCCGGATTTTCCAAGCGGTGCGCCGCGCCGATGGGAATATAGGCGCTCTCGTTTTCGCGGAAAATGACCTCTTTATCGTCCAGCGTCAACTTTCCCGTGCCGCGAATGACCGTCCAATGCTCGCTGCGGTGATAATGAATCTGCAGGCTGATGCTTTGCCCCGGATTGATGACGATGCGTTTGACTTTGTAGCCGTCGCCTTCCGCCAGCGTCGTATATTTGCCCCAAGGGCGATACATCGTAACGTTCTCGTCCGCCTCACGGCGCCCTTCTTTTTTCAGCGCCTCAACGACGCCCTTGATTTCCTGCGACGCACCTTTTTTCGCGACAAGCAACGCGTCCGGCGTATCGACGACAAGAAGGTCTTTCAAATGCAGACCGACGACGAGCCGCTCATCGGCAAGGATCATCGTATTCTCACAGTCCTCGGCCCGGACGTCGCCGGAAAACGCGTTCCCGTCCGTTCCCGCCAGCATGTCGGCAATCGCATCGAAGCTGCCGACGTCGTTCCACGAAACGCCGGCCAGCGGCGCCACAGCCATCTTTTTGGAATGCTCCGCAACGGCGTAGTCGATGGAAATCGACGGCAACGACGAAAATCTTTCTTTCGCCTGCGCCACGCTTCCCGAAGCGACCGCCGAAAGCTCCGGCGCGAAAGCGGAAAGCTCGTCCCGCATCGTTCCAATGCGGAAAAGGAACATGCCGCTGTTCCAGTAATAATTGCCCGCGCGCAGATATTCCTCCGCGGTCTCCCGCGTCGGCTTTTCCTTGAAGCGAACCGCACGCCGCACCGCCGCGTCGCCCGATTCCGCCTCGATATAGCCGTAACCTGTCTCCGGAATCGTCGGCGGCACGCCCAACGTCACGATATCGCCCTTGCCCGCGCGCTCCGCCGCCGTCCGTACGATCTCTGCAAACCGCTCCACCGGGCGAATCACATGATCCGACGGCGACACGCAAAGGATCTCATTTTCATCCGCACCGAGCCGTTCGCGGCAATACGCCATCGCCAACGCAATGGCAGGCGCAGTATTTTTCCCCACCGGCTCCAAAAGGACATGCGCCGCATCGGCTCCCGCTTCGCGAAGCTCCGCCCGCACATGGAAGAAATACGTCTCCTGCGTCACGACGACAATATCTTCCGGAGACGCCAACCGCAAAAACCGCTCGACCGTCTGCCCAAAGAGAGACTGTTCCGCGCCGATACGCAAAAACTGCTTCGGATAACAGGAGCGGGAAAGCGGAAAAAGGCGCGTTCCGCCGCCGCCTGCCAAAATAACGACCTTCATGTCTAAAATCCTCTCTTCATGGAATCCCTACATCCTGTTCTTAAATACGATTCCCTTAAACTCGCCTTCGCTCGGCCTCCCTAAGTGGTCAAGTATACGTCGCACAGCAACTTGCGTTGCATACAAGAATCCCTAAGCCGCTGAAGCGGCAAGGGCTTCTAATATAAATTCGTGCTTCGCTGACGCTCGCACTCATTAAGTGCTCTCGTAAAAAAGACGTATCCATTGTACAATGGATACGTCTTTCCTGCAAGCGTTTGTCTATGATTTGTCTCGCATGAACCGTCAGCACATCGACTGCGCGAAGCTCTCCAGCTCCTTGATCGCTTTCGTAACCTCGGCAAGGTTTGCCGTAATTTCTTCCGTCGACGCCGCCTGTTCCTGGCTGATTGCGCCCGTCGTCTCAATCGCGCGGGAAATCTCGTTGACAGCGGAATTCATATCGTTCAGCGTCTGCTGGATCTTTTCCGTCGCTTCGCGGGACTGCTCAGCCAGCTTACGGACTTCCTCCGCGACGACCGCGAAGCCGCGCCCCTGCTCGCCCGCGCGCGCCGCTTCGATCGCGGCGTTCAAACCGAGAAGATTCGTCTGTCCGGCGATACCGTTGATGAAGTCGATGACCTTGACAGTATCCGCGTTCTTTTCTTTCAGTGCCTGCGCCTGCGAAATCGACTGCTGTCCTGCGTCCGCCAGCTCGGTCGCGCTCTTCGCCACCTGCTCTACGGAATCATACACCGTCTGCGTCAGCCGCGTAATGGAATTGACAGTTTCGACAAGCTGCAAACTATGGTCGATATTCAAGATCGTGGAGAACATGCCGATGACAGAACCGCTGTCGTCATGGAGGGGCACGTTGATAATCTTAACCGCAATGCCGTAGCGTTCCCGCTCCAAGTTATATTCTTCGGCGCGATTCTCTTTCATGCAATGCGCCATGCGCTGCGTAATCGGATCCCCGACCTTATTATGGATATCAACCTGATTGCCGGGAAGATAGGCGATAATTTTTTCCCGATCCGTCAAGCGAATCGCCAAGTCGTCCCGCGTAACCGGGTTGAAATAAGGCATGATCGCTTTGAATGCGTTAAAAAGCTCTTCCGAAGTCATAAACAGTTCCCCCTCTTTTATTCGAAATATTGTGCCCCTTGTATTTCTCCTATATTCTACATAAAATAAACAATCCCTGCAATAAAAAAAAATTTTTTTGCCAACGATGACTCGTCGGCCAATCATGGGCAAACAAAAAAGCGTCCGCGAAAGCGAACGCTTTATCAAACCGGCAGCTCCCTAACCTCCCGGGCCGTCTCCAGCCAAGTACTTTCGGCGTATGGGTGCTTAACTTCTGTGTTCGGGATGGG
>CACZOL010000195.1 GCA_902782705.1 uncultured Selenomonadaceae bacterium | reverse complement strand
ACCATGCTGGACAGCGCGAAATCCACGAGACGATATCGTCCCGCGAAAGGAAGCGACGCGATCGGCCGGTCCTCCGTCAGCTCCTTGATATACACCTCCTCGCGCTGCAAATCCACGAGGCTCATAACTCTTTTCATTTTATAATTATCCTCCCAATCCGCTGTATCAGCCAGCCGCTTTCACGACTTCGTTTTCGCCCGTCACCGCGATGGCGTCCGGCGTGCCTTTGACCTTCGCGCCTGCGGAGACCTTCGTGTGCGGCCCGAGAATCGCGTGGTCGACGATGGCGCCGTCCTCGATGACCGCGAAAGGCATCACGACGGAGTCCGTGACCTTCGCGCCTTTTCCGATGCGCACCCCCGAAGAGATGACCGAATGCGCCACCGTGCCGAGCACCACCGCGCCCTCGTTCAAAAGCGCGTGGGTTACGTCCGCTTCCGGTCCGATATAGTGCGGCGGCAGCGACGGATTCGCCGAGTGGATGCGCCAGGTCCCGCCGGTCTCGAGCGGCGGCTCGTCGGCCAGGAAGTCCATATTCGCCTGCCAGAGGCTCTCGATGGTTCCCACGTCTTTCCAATAGCCGTCGAAGGAATAGGAGAAAAGCCGCGCGCCGTCCGCCAGCATTTTCGGGATGATGTCCTTGCCGAAATCGTGGCTCGAGCCTTCGCGCTTCGCGTCTTCGATCAGATAATCGTGCAGGAAGTCTTTCGTGAAAATGTAAATACCCATGGAAGCAAGGTCGCTGGTGGGCTGCGCCGGTTTTTCCGTGAAGCGCGTGATGCGTCCGTCCGGCTCCGCGTCGAGAATGCCGAACCTCGACGCTTCCTCCATCGGCACGCGAATCACGCCGATGGTCGCCTGCGCTTCATTCGCGATATGGGCGTCCAGCATTTTAGAGTAGTCCATCGCATAGATGTGGTCGCCGGACAGGATCAATACATACTCCGGATCGGACATCTCAATGAAATTCAGGTTTTGGTAAATCGCGTCCGCCGTGCCGCTGTACCAGTCGGCTCCTTTGGCGCGCGCGTAAGGCGGCAGGATGAAGACGCCGCCCCCCCGGCCGTCGAGATCCCACGCGTTGCCGTTGCCGAGATAGTTGTTTAGCTCAAACGGGCGGTACTGCGTCAAAACGCCCACGCGTCCAATGCCCGAATGCGCGCAATTCGACAGCGGAAAATCAATAATGCGGTACTTTCCCCCAAACGGCACCGCCGGTTTTGCCACTTTTGCCGTCAAAACCCCGAGACGGCTTCCCTGGCCTCCGGCCAAAATCATGGCCAAACACCTCGTTTTCACAATCCTTCCCCTCCTAGCTTCATGGCGTTTATATTTACGAGTATATTTATTGTTCTAATTCTCCGCAAAATTATAATTTCCTGCAAGAAAATCAAAGGTTTTTTCACCGTCGGAGAAAAATTGCTTTTATCCATGGGAGAAATGTGGTAGGATTATAGAGTACGCACGTTCGTGTAAAATGCGAACGGAGGAAGGAGCGCAAGAATAGATGGAGAAAAAAGAAAAAGGGAAATCATTCGAGATACCGCAGGATAAAAGCGACGCTTTGGAAAAAGTGCTGAAAGACCTGCATAAGACTTTCGGGGACGGCTCGATCATGCGTCTCGGCGAGGCTACGGCGAATATGAACGTGGAAGTCATACCGACCGATATCCTGCCGCTGGACGTGGCGCTGGGCGTGGGCGGCGTTCCGCGCGGGCGCATCATCGAGGTTTTCGGGCCGGAGTCGTCGGGCAAGACGACGGTGACGCTGCACATGATCGCGGCCGCCCAGAAACGCGGCGGCGTGGCGGCGTTCATCGACGCGGAGCATGCCCTCGATCCGATTTACGCGAAAAAGCTCGGCGTGGATATCGAGAATCTTTTGATCTCGCAGCCGGACAACGGCGAGCAGGCACTGGAGATCGTAGAGGCGCTCGTCCGGAGCGGCGCCATCGACATCATCGTCGTGGACTCGGTGGCCGCTCTCGTACCGAAAGAAGAGATCGACGGCGACATGGGCGAGATGCGCGTCGGTCTGCAGGCCCGCCTCATGAGCCAGGCGATGCGGAAGCTCACCGGCTTTATCTCGAAATCGCGCACCGTCGCGATCTTCATCAACCAGATCCGCGAAAAAGTCGGCGTCGTCTACGGCAATCCGGAAGTGACGACGGGCGGCCGCGCGCTGAAATTCTACTCGACGATCCGCATCGACGTGCGGAAGGGCGAAGTGCTGAAGCAGGGCACGGAATCCATCGGCGCGCACACGAAGGCGAAAATCGTGAAAAACAAGGTCGCGCCGCCGTTCCGCGTCGCGGAGTTCGACATCATGTACGGCGAAGGCGTCTCCCGCGAGGGCTGCGTGCTCGACATGGCGGCGGAGTTCGACGTGGTGAAGAAGAGCGGTTCGTGGTATTCGTACAACGGGACTCGGCTCGGACAGGGCCGCGACGCGGTCAAGGTCATGCTGAAGTCGGATACGAAGCTCTACGACGAGCTGACGGAAAAGGTGCTCGCGGCGCTTGCGGCACAGGCGGAAGAAGTGGAAAAGAAAGCGCAGGCGAAACGCGCGAAAGCGGCGGCGAGCGCGTCGAACGCGGATGAAGACGGAGAAGCGTAAGCCGTCCGCGCTGGAAAAAGCGGTCGAGCTGTTGGCGGCGCAGGAGCAATCGGAGCGGAGGCTTCGGGAAAAGCTCCTGCGCCGCGGCTATGAGGCGGAAGAGGTCGACGCGGCCATCGCACGCCTGCAGGAACGCCATTATCTGGACGACGAGGCGGCCTGCGGCAGAGCGTTTCGTCGGCTCTACGAGGAAAGCTCCATGAGCGTCCGGCAGATCGGGCAGAAACTGTACGCGAAAGGATATTCGCCGGAGCTCATCCGGGCTTCCCTGCCGGAGGACGACGACCGGGGCGCGAGAGAGCGGGAGGCGGCGCGCCGCGCGCTTCGCTCCCGATTCCACGCTGCCGCGCCGCGCGCGAAGATGAAGCAATATCTCTATCGCCGCGGATTTTCCTATGGAATCTGCGACACGGCGACCGATCTTTTTTTGGAAGAAAATCCCGAGTTCAAAATGGAGGAGACGGATTCTTATGAAGAATGAACTGGTGCTGGTGCTGGATTTCGGCGGTCAGTACAATCAGCTGATCGCCCGTCGGGTGCGGGAGTGCGACGTCTATTGTGAAGTCCATCCGCACACGCTGACGCCGGACGAGATTCGCGCGAAACAGCCGAAAGGGATTATTCTGACGGGCGGCCCGCAGAGCGTCTACGGCGACGGCGCGCTCTCCTACGACGCGGGCATCTTTTCACTGGGCGTGCCGTTGCTTGGCATCTGCTACGGATCGCAGCTCATGGCGCACGCGCTGGGCGGCGAGGTCGCGGCCGCAGAGGTCAGCGAATACGGGCGCGCGGACGTGGAGGTCATCGCGGGCGCTTCCCGCCTCTTTGAAAACGTCGGCGGCAAGACCGTTGTCTGGATGAGCCATACCGACCGCGTCACGCGCCTGCCGGAAGGCTTCACGGTGACGGCGAAAACGTCGGACTGTCCGATTGCCGCCTTTGAGGACGCCGCGAAAGGCCTCTACGCGACCCAGTTCCACCCCGAGGTCATGCACACCGTGGAAGGCCAGAAAATGCTCCGGAATTTTGTGCGGAATATTTGCGGCTGCAAAGGCGACTGGACCATGGGACCGTTCATCGAGAACACCGTCGCCGCGCTTCGGGAGAAGATCGGAAACGGCCGCGCCCTGTGCGCGCTGTCCGGCGGCGTGGATTCGTCGGTGGCGGCGGCGCTCTTGTCGAAAGCCATCGGCAAGCAGCTCACCTGCGTGTTCGTCGATCACGGCCTCTTGAGGAAAAACGAGGGCGACGAAGTCGAGGCGGCGTTCGGGCCGGGCAGCGGCTTCGACCTGAACTTCGTGCGGGTCGACGCGGGCGAGCAATTCTTCGCGAAGCTCAAAGGCGTCACCGAGCCGGAACAGAAGCGCAAGATCATCGGAGAGGAATTTATCCGCGTCTTTGAGGCGGAAGCGAAAAAAATCGGCGCGGTAGACTTCCTCGTGCAGGGCACGATCTACCCAGACGTCATCGAAAGCGGCCTCGGCAAAGCCGCCGTCATCAAGTCCCATCACAACGTGGGCGGACTGCCGGACTATGTGGATTTCAAAGAAATCGTCGAACCGCTGCGGCTGCTCTTCAAAGACGAAGTGCGAAAGGCGGGACGCGCGCTGGGACTTCCCGAGCATCTGGTGAACCGCCAGCCCTTCCCCGGACCCGGTCTCGGCATCCGCATCATCGGCGAGGTCACGCCGGAAAAGGTCAAGCTCGTGCAGGAGGCCGACGCCATCTACCGCGAAGAAGTGGCGAACGCGGGCGCGGACAAAGAGCTGGCGCAGTACTTCGCCGCGCTGACGAATATGCGCTCCGTGGGCGTCATGGGCGACGGCAGGACATACGACTACGCCGTGGCGCTCCGCGCCGTCCTGACCAGCGACTTCATGACCGCCGAGCCGGCTCGCCTGCCGTGGGACGTGCTGACAAAAGCCGCCGGCCGCATCGTCAACGAAGTCAAGGGCGTCAACCGCGTGCTTTACGACTGCACCGGCAAACCGCCCGCCACGATCGAATTTGAATAATTAACGAAGTCTGAAGAATGCAGTATTTATGCGGGTTCTAAGGATTT
>CACZOL010000194.1 GCA_902782705.1 uncultured Selenomonadaceae bacterium | reverse complement strand
TGGCGCCCGATTATGACGACAGGCTCGGCGGGAAGCTCGCGCACATCGTCGTCATGCAGCATGCGACGGAAGAGCGGCTTCAAAATTTCATCGACGACCTTTCCGCTGAAAAATAAAGGGAATAAACCAAAGAGCGGCTTCGCCATGAAGCCGCTCTTTTTTGTGCCGATCCGCCGCTTGGCTGCGGCTTTCCGACGCATTCCGGATTGAAAAAGACTTGACAAAATCGAGAATGTTTCTTATTATTTGTGAAAATCATTTTCAAAAAGGAGATGCAAGGATGAAAAGGAATTTTTTTCAAAATCTGCTGCACCGTGTTTTCCAGAATTGCGCGAAGCCGGAAGGGCGGATCGGGAAATGGATCGTGCGCATGATGAACACGAGCCACGGGCCGGTTTCCCAATGGGGCCTTTCCCATCTGGAGCTGGCGCCGGACGCAGAGGTTATCGATCTGGGGTGCGGCGGCGGCAGCAACGTGTCGGCTATGCTCGACGCGTGCCCCGCGGGACATGTGACGGGGCTCGACTATTCTCCGGTCAGCGTGTCGGCGTCGAAAAAGAAGAACGCCGCCGCGATCCGCGAAGGGCGCTGCCGGATCGTGGAGGGGAATGTGGCCGCGCTTCCTTTTCCCGACGAATCTTTCGACGCGGCCACGGCTTTCGAGACGATTTATTTCTGGCCGGAAAATTCTTTCCCGGGCGTCCACCGCATCCTGAAACCGGGCGGCGAGTTCCTGATCGTCTGCGAGGCGGACGGTTCCTGCCCCTCGGACGAGAAATGGACACGCATCATCGACGGCATGAAGCTGATCTCCCGCGACAATCTTGTCTGCGCGCTGGAAAAGGCAGGGTTCCGCGATGTGCGCGCGGACCAGAAATCCGTCATGGGGGACGCCGGACGCTGGCTTTGCGTGCGGGCGAAAAAGTGACGGTGCACACGCGACGGACCGAAAACACGAACGGGAGTCGAGGAACATTCCTTGACTCCCGTTCGTGTTTTCGTATAGGTTCCGCCCGTGATTTTGCCATCGGCGGCGGGCGCCGGCAATAAAAAGTGAATACTTCATCTAAAATGTGGTATAATGTGCTCGCTTAGCGAGCGCGGAGCGGGAGCTTAGCGACACATATCCACTGTGTAGGATAATGTGCTCGCTTAGCGAGCGCGGAGCGGGAGCTTAGCGAGCGCGTAAAATCAAACGACAAGGGATGATGACATTGGGAAGCACGGACAGACTGTTCAGCGGGAAACATCTCGCCCAGCTGATTTGGCCGCTGGCGGTCGAGCAGTTGTTATCCGTCCTGATCGGCATGGTCGACGTCCTGATGGTCGCTTTTATCGGAGAGGCGGCCGTTTCCGGCGTTTCTCTCGTGGACGCCGTCAATTATTTGATCCTGCAGGTCTTGTTCGCCATGACCGCCGGCGGGACCGTCGTCTGTGCGAAGTACATCGGCAGCGGCGAAACCGTTTCGGCGAAAAAAAGCGGCGGACAGCTGATCGCGGTGACGGCGGCCACCCTGCTCCTGCTGTCCCTGCTGCTGCTCTTTGGCGGGGAATCCGTATTGGGGCTTCTCTTCGGCACGGTCACGCCGGAGGTCATGGGAAACGCGGAGATATATATGCGGTATACCGTCGCGTCCTTCCCGTTTTTGGCCGTCTATCATTCAGCGGCCTCCATTTTCCGCGCGGAGGGCAATACGCGGCTGTCCATGCTGGTTTCCCTCGGCATGAACCTTTTGAACATTGCCGGGAACGCGATTTGCATTTTCGGCTTCGGCATGGGCGTGGAAGGCGTCGCCATTCCCACGCTGCTGTCCCGGGTGGTGGGCGCCGCCGCCATCTGCCTGTTCCTTCAGGCGCCGCACAATAGCCTCCGCATCGACAGTCTCGGCCAATGCAGGCCCAGCGGAAAGATCTTGCGGCAAATCCTGTCCATCGGGATTCCCGGCAGCGTGGAAAGCGGCCTGTTCAATCTCGGGAAAGTGATGCTGCAAAGCCTCGTGTCCACGCTGGGGACGGCCTCCATCGCCGCCTACGCCGTGGCGAGCAACCTCGCGACGTATCTGTATCTCCCCGGCAACGCCCTGGGCGCGGCACTGATGATCGTCGTCGGCCGCTGCAACGGAGCCAAAGAACCGGCGCAGGCAAAGCACTATACGAGACTCCTGATCCTGTTGAATTACGCGGCGCTGCTCCCCATCTGCGCGGTGATGATTTTCGGACGGAGCACCTGGGTCGGGCTTTATCATCTGTCCGCACAGTCCGCGTATTTTGCGGAGGGGCTGATCCTGTCCCATTCTCTGGCGATGATCATCTGGCCCGTCGCGTTTATTCTGCCCTATTATTTCC
>CACZOL010000193.1 GCA_902782705.1 uncultured Selenomonadaceae bacterium | reverse complement strand
TCCTCCTTCGCCGCACGCATCATCGTCTCGCGAAACCGCGTCGGCTCGTCGAAAAGCACCGTGCCTTCGCCGCCCAAATACGAAAGGAACGACTCCGGCTTGTCCGCCGTGTCCGCTCCCTTCAACGGCAAAATGGAGACCTCGGAGAGATTGCGCACAGAGCGCCGCGTCTCCGGCTCGAAATCGCGCAGAGAATCGACCTCGTCATCAAAAAACTCAATGCGGACCGGAAGCGTCGCGTTGATCGGGAACACGTCCACGATTCCGCCGCGTACGCTGAATTCGCCGGCGCACTCCACTTCCGGCGCATGCTCGTAGCCAAGCGACGCCAACCGATGAAGCAGCGTGTCCCGCCCGATCGTGTCTCCGACGGAAACCCGCAGGCTCAGACGCTCAAAGGCATGCCGGGAAATCCCTTTTTGCGCCGCCGCCCCGGGCAGCGCCAACACGATCACCGGCTCTTTTCGGAGCAATCGCCCGAGCACGTCCATGCGCTTCGCCGTCAGCTCAAGGCTTTTCGCCGCCGTCCGAAACGTTACGACGTCCACCGCCGGGAGCTCCGCAATCGTACGTCCCGGCAAAAGAAAGGAAAGATTCTCCCGCCACGCGTCCAGCGATTCACGGTCATGGACAAGCAGTACAAAAGGACGCGGCGCTTCGCTGTATGCCGCCGCAAAAACGGCGTGCTTCTGCGCGCCCGCAAGGCCGTAAACGAGGCTTTGTCCCCGCGCTTTCCGATAACACTCCGTCGCCCGACGAACTGCCTCGTCGTTTTTTATCGCCTCAAATAAAGCCTTCATTCTTCCGCTCCCGTTCCCACGCCAAAAGAGGACCGTCGGCGCGCCGACAGCCCTGTTGTTTCTTTTTTATTTCCTTGTATTATGTATGAAAAAAAACGTTTCGTCAACGGGATTTTTCGTGCCGCCGCCGCGACGCATTCCTTGACACAGCGCCGTGTTTTAGGTTACAATTTTAGTATGCTATAGGAAAGTTTCCCGCATTATTTTATGCTCGGAGAGTGAATACTATGACGGTATCGTTTATGTCCTCCATAGCAGCACACTCGTATAAACAAACAAACAAACAAACAAACAAACAAACAAACAAACAAACAAGAACTTATATTCTATAAACGCCGAACATCGCGTTCCCGTTGTTTCGTGCGCGAAAAATATGGTTTCTAAGCACAAGGGTTTATTACGCCCTTGTGCTTAATTTTTTTAAATCGCCATTCTTCTCGCAGGGGCTCTGCCCCTGCCACCCCGCAAAGGGCGTTCCCCCCCTATGTGGGGAAGTCCGAAGGGGCAAAGCCCCGTCGGAAAAGAAAAGCAAGAAAGTTTCGCTACAGAAAGCCGTATCAAGGCGAAGCCCTTTTGATATAAATTTGTCCATCCCAATACATCATATAAACGGAGGGAAACAAAATGCAACTATCCAAAAAGAAACTCCTCGTCTCCGCCCTTTTGAGCGCGGCGCTGTCCGCGCCTCTCGCGGCTTCCGCCGCCGAAGCGGGAACTATGCCCGGTGCCATCGAAGACAACGGCGAAACCGCCTACGTCGTCTCCGAGCTTATCATCACGGGCAACAACCGCCACCCCGAAAGCGAGATTCGCCGTCTCGTGCCGGAGGCGACGCGCGGCGCCGTCCGCACCGGACGACTCTCCCGCCAGCTTTCCCTCTTGAACGACGGACAGGTCTTCCGCATCGAGTCCGCCTTCGTCCCCACTTCGGAGGAAGGAATCTACGACCTTCATCTCGTCGTCGAGGAATCGCCGAACGACAACCACGGCTCCATCGGCCTCAGCAACACCGGCGACAAATACACCGGCAAATGGCGGCTCGCCCTCGGCTGGTACAACACCGACATCGGACGGAACGGCGACACCCTCGGCTTCTCCTACACCACGTCGCCGGACAGCCATTTCAAAGACGTTTCCCAGGTCGCGCTGACTTACAAAGCCATCGTTCCGAACGCGGGCGACAGCATGTACGTCCAGTACAGCTATTCCGACACCGACATGGGGCAGATCGGCACATTCAACAACGGCGCGAATCCGAACGCCGCCATCAACTCCACGGGCAAAGGCCACACCTTCGGCTATCATTATCAAAGAAACATGTACTACACGAGAGCCCGCCATCAGCTTTTCGATTTCGGCCTCGACTACAAGAAATACGAGAACGGGCAGAACTACGAGGGCTGGCACGGCGTCGACACCGACTACGACGTGCTGACCTTCTCCGCGACGTATCACGACATTATCCGAAGAGAGCGGGATATGTTCGCGTGGAATATCGGCTGGACGACGAATCTCGGAGGAAACAGCGAAGACTATAAGAAAGTACGCGCCAACAGCGACAGGGCGTTCAATATCTTCCGTCTCGGCGCGAACTACCAGTACACGACGAAAAGCGACTGGCTCTTCGGCGTGAACGCATACGGGCAATGGACGCCCAACGATCTTCTGTCCGGCGAGCAGTTCGGCGCGGGCGGAATGGGAAGCGTCCGAGGATTCAGGGAAAGGGCCGTGACGGGCGACAACGGCTTCGGAGGAAGCCTTGAAATTTACACGCCGCAATATATCCCCGATTCGCGGTTCGTGGTTTTCGTGGACGCGGCATGGCTGTCGAACAATCACACGCTTGCCGGAGAACGCGGGCATCGGAGCGTATCTTCTTTCGGTATCGGATACCGCTACGGAAACGATAAGCTGGGGCTTTACGCGAGCCTTGACTATGCGAAGCCGCTCAGTTATGGAGGACTGGAGGGTGTAGCGATTCATCGCGCGTCCCGCCCATGGACCTTCACACTGACCAAGACTTTCTAATCCAGCCTTCCCCTCAATATTTTCTTTTTCAAAGGGGCTTCGCCCCTTTGTAACCCCACAAAAGGAGGACTACGCCCTCCTTTTGAAACCTCCCAAAGCGGAAGCAAAGCTCCCGCGAGCGCAGCGGCTTGCCGACGCCCGGCAAGCCGGACGCGGCGAAGCCTGTGCGCTTCTGACCGCGAAAGAACCTCTTGCAAACTTGGACGCCTGTTTTTCCTGGCCGCGTTCACGGATACCGGCAAAAAGTTCGCAAGTCAGGAACCTTAACCCGCAAACTTGGTTTCCCGTTTGACGAGCCAAGAGGCAGAGTCGCGGGATAAACGAGCATCGAAGCTCAAACAATCCAATGCCGCGGTGTCCTCGGGCTCCGCAGAGCCCTTTAGGGGGTTCTTAGGGGGGCGTGCCCCCCTATGTGGGGAAGTCCGAAGGGGCAAAGCCCCGTCGGAAAAAAATGCGAAGCCCCTTTGAAATAAAGAAAGAAAAATTTTCAAATCAGGAAATCTGATTTTCCGAATTTCTGATTTTCTGATTTTCTGATCGCAAAAAAAATTTATCCATGTCCATAAAAGGAGGAGACCAATATGTCAAAATCCAGCAAACTTAAAAAACGCTTGGCGGTCGCTACCGCCGCCCTTACCCTTGCAGTTCCGGCCATCGGCCTCGCAGCCCCCATCACGCCTCCCAGCGGCGGTGGCTCGACACCCGTTACCCCCACCGTCAATCCCCCATCGGCGGCAACGCAAATATACAGCTTCAACGTCTCCTATAACACCTTCACCTCCATAAGCTCCGCCATGAACCTTCTGAACGCCGTTCAGCCCTTCAACTTCCTCGGCTGGAACAACAACTCCACCGTTCCCCTCTCGAATCAGGGCTCGCTTTCCCAGTCCCTCGGCGGGAACGGCGGCACGAACACGGGGCTTATTTCCACCGGCGGCGCAAACGATATGTGGTCCGGTCTGAAAAACATCAACGACCACGTGACGCTTATCGAAACCTCCACGAAGCCGAAACGCACCTCCACGGGCAACGTGAAGGTCGACCAGGCGAAAACCGAGCAGCTTGACGCCGCGAAAAAACTCCTTGAGACGGCCAAGTCCGGCGACAAGGACGAGATGAAGAAAGCCACGGAGGAACTGCAAAAGAAGAACGACGAGCTGCAAAAAGTCCGCGAGCAGGAGCAGAACAACAAGGCCAATCAGGAAGCCCTTGAGAAAGCGCTGAAGGACGCGCAGGAAGCCGCGAAGAAAGTAGAAGAAGCCCGCGCCAAAGCGGAACTGGCCGCGCGGGATTATTTGAATGCCCTGAAGACCGGCGACCCGGAAATCATCGCGGCGTACAAAGAACGTTTGCAAGAGGCGAACGACGCGCT
>CACZOL010000192.1 GCA_902782705.1 uncultured Selenomonadaceae bacterium | reverse complement strand
GAGCGAAGAGTTGAGAGTGAAGATATTACAATCAATCTCCACTCTTCACTCTTAACTCTCCACTCTGTTTTTCCCGTAAATCTCCAAAAGCTCTGGTGTATACTCCCCGTCCCCGCCGTAAACGCGAAGCGTCGGGAGTACGACGAGCCCGCCCTGCGCGCCGCCCTGCACCGCCTCGATCAGCACGAGATTCGCGGGTTTCCCCGCACGCGGCTCCACGAAGCGCATACGTTTCGGCGCAAGCTGATGCGCCGAAAGCGCCGCGAAAACGTCCGCGAGCCGCGCCGGACGGTAAATCATCGCGAATTTCCCGTGATAGCGAAGCGCATAGCGCGCCGCGCGTACCACATCTATGAGCGTCGCCGTCACCTCTTGCCGCGCACCGGCCCGCGTCCCTTTCGCAGTCGGCCCGTCCGACAGATTGCCGTAAGGCGGATTCGCAAGCACCACGTCGAAGCGCTCCGGCGGTGCAAGCGCGCCTAAGTCCCGATAATCAGCCTGCCGCACGCGGATCGTTTTTTCCAGCCCGTTCAAGAGAACGCTGCGCGCCGCCATGCCCGCCGTCTCCGCGTCCAGCTCTACGGCCTCGATATACGCCGTATGCTCGGCGATCAGGAGCGGCATCGCGCCGACGCCCGTCCCGAGATCGAGCACGCGGCAATCTTTCTTATAGCGTGGGAAATGCGCAAGCAGCACCGCGTCCATCGCGAACCGGAAGCCGTCCGTCCTTTGGATGATCCTGCGCCCGAGATGGTCAAGGGAATCTACCCGCTCATTCGTCTTGAGGCGGACGCCCTTCATGATTTCCATCCCGCGTTTCCGACGGATTGCGGCGCGGCCGTCCGCGCCCGTCTTCACGACGCGGCGGGCGATCGTGGGACGCGTGCTTGTTGCCTCCGCGCCTGTCCTTACCGTCCCGCTGACGGTTTCCCTTTTCATATCTTTCGCCCCGCCGCTTCGGCGCGTCGCCGCCTTCCTTCCTGCGTTCTTCGCCGTTCCCGCGCGGCCCGCGGTCGCGCTTTTCCCCGCGCCCGCCGCGTCTGCGCGGCCGTTCCTCGCTCATCGGCGCGTTCTCGCTCTGAAGCATCGCGATCGCCGCCAGCGCCGCGACATCCGACAAGTCTTCCTCCTGCTCGACAACGTCTTCCCACGACGCCACGATGGTCCGGCTGTCGTCGAGGAGGATCGTCGCCGAACGGCGCTGCGCGTTGATCGCGATGACCTTGCCGTCGCCTTCCATCGTCGCCACGCGCCCGCCCGGATGCGGCGCCAGCGCCTTCCTCTGCGCCGCCTGCTCGCGCCGCCGCTCGCAATAGAGATCGTTCTCATATTTGAGGCAGCACATCAATCGCCCGCAGATACCGGAAATTTTCGTCGGATTCAGCGAAAGGCTCTGCTCCTTCGCCATGCGGATCGAGACTGGCGCGAAATCGCCGAGGAACGTCGCGCAGCAAAGCGGCCGCCCGCAGCAGCCGATCCCGCCGAGAAGCTTTGCCTCGTCGCGCACGCCGATCTGACGAAGCTCGATCCTTGTACGGAACACCGCCGCCAAATCCTTGACCAGCTCGCGGAAATCCACGCGCCCGTCCGCCGTGAAATAGAAAATGATCTTGCTGACGTCGAAGGTGTACTCGACGCTGACAAGCTTCATTTCCAGCTCCCGCGCCGCGATCTTCTCCTCGCAGATGCGAAACGCTTCTTTCTCCCGTTCGCGGTTTTCCGCCAAGCGCGCGCGGTCCTCGTCCGTCGCTTTCCGCTCGACTGCCTTGAGCGGCAGCGTCACTTCCTCGTCCGGCACCTCGCGCGGACCGAGGGCCACATGGCCGAACTCGGTACCCCGCGCCGTCTCGACGATCACGTCGTCGCCCTGCGCGATCTCCATCTGTCCTGCGCCGAAATAATAAATCTTGCCCGCCTGCTTGAAGCGGACGCCGATGACTGTCTGCATCTTACACTCCCACTTTTAATCCTTCACTGCTTTATTTTTAAAAGGAACGCCTCGACCGCAAGCCGCGGCGTCACGTTCGACGTCTGTATCCGCCGCGCCGCCTCCGTCGCCTCGCCCTCGATGAGAAACGCCCGCGCCTCGGAGAGCTTTCCCGAAAGCGCGAACAGGCGCGTCTCGAAATCGGCGTTCAAGAGCGCGCTGCTGCCGCCGTATATCGCCAAAAGGTCGCGCAACAGCAACCGCAAATAGCGGAACCATTCCAGGAGCCGTTCCCGCTCCAATGCGCCGAGACGCGCGCCCAGCGAAAAAACCGTTTCCGCCGACAGGCCCGGCAACGCTTCAAGCGTTCCCATCGCGTCGTCGCGAAGCGGCAACGCGTCCTCTGAAAAGAGTCGAAGCGCGTGCCCCGCGCTGCCGTCCGATAGCGCCGCCAACGGCCCGCGCGTCTCCTCCGGCACGCCGTGCGCCTCCAATACCCGCGCGATCGTCTCCGCGTCCAGCGGCCCGAATATCACGCCCGTGCAGCGCGAAACGATCGTCGGCAACAGCGCTTGCCGCGCCCCCGTAATCAACAGGAACGTCGTATCGCCCGACGGCTCCTCCAGCGTCTTCAACAGCGCATTCGACCCCGCGTCGTTCATCGTTTCCGCATCGTCAATCAGCACGACGCGCCGTTCGGAAATGAGCGGCGCGCGGGAGACCGCCCCGCGCATCGCACGAACTTGCTCGATCTTGATACTGCGCGCCGCTTTGCCGGAACTCTCCGGCAGCACCGCAAAAAGGTCGGGGTGCGTTCCCGCCGCCAGCGCCTTGCAGCTTTTGCACGCGCCGCAGGCCAGCCCGTCTTCCGGCGCAAGGCACAAAAGCGCCGCCGCCAGCGCCAGCGCCGTCTTCTTTTTCCCGACGCCCCGCGGCCCTGAAAAAAGAAGCGCGTGCGGCACGCGCTTCTCGCGCAGAAGCCTTGCGAGCCGTTCCCGCGTCCGTTCGTGACCGAAAACCGCGTCCCACGCGCCTGGCGGCACGAGCAAAAGCGCGTCCGTCGCCTTCTCTTCCGCCATCAGCTGTAAAGATCGACGAGCATCCCGCGGATCGCGTCCTGGCTCGCCACGATGTCAAGCTGATCCGACTGGCCGACGCGGATATGCTCCGCCATTTTTTCCAGCTCTTCGTCGATCTTCCGCACCGTCGTATAGACTTTCTGCCGACCCATACGGTCCCAGCCTGCCGACGTGTGCAGCTCATACATATTCGCCACGGCCTCGTTGACAAACTCCTGCACGAGACTCCGATACGCGCGCAGCTCGTCGTAAGTCGGCGTCGAAGTCAGCTTCGCGCCCTGCTCGTCGATTTTCTTGAGCAGCTCCTCAAGCTGCGCCCGCGACATACTGCCGCGCTGATCGGTCAGCTCCGCCGAGAACGACGTATCCGTCGACTCCGCGCGATGCACGCCGCCAGACACGGAATGCGGCATCGTCTGCTGGCGCTGCGACGAAATTTTTCCGATTTCCATAGTTTTCTCCCCTCGCTCCCGAAGGTTCGTACCT
>CACZOL010000191.1 GCA_902782705.1 uncultured Selenomonadaceae bacterium | reverse complement strand
TTATGTGACGTCGAAGGACGATATGGAAATCGCAATGGGGACGATTCGCGAGGAATTGGATCAGCAGCTCGCTTTCCTGCGGGAAAATGGAAAACTGTTGGAAGCACAGCGACTGGAGCAGCGAACGAGCTACGACCTCGAGATGATGCAGGAAATGGGCTACTGCTCAGGCATCGAGAATTACTCGCGTCATTTGACGCACCGTAAGGCAGGGGAAGCGCCGTACACCTTGCTCGATTATTTCCCCGAGGATTTCCTGATCGTGATGGACGAGTCTCATGTCACGATGCCGCAGCTTCGTGCGATGTACGCGGGCGACCGTTCGCGCAAGGAATCATTGGTGGAGAACGGTTTCCGTCTGCCGTCGGCTTTTGACAACCGGCCGCTGACCTTCGAGGAATTCGAGCAGCGAATCAATCAGATCGTGTATATTTCGGCGACGCCCGCGCCTTATGAGTTGAAGAAGGCGCAGCAGGTGGCGCAGCAGATCATCCGTCCGACGGGGCTTCTCGATCCCGTTGTCGAGGTGCGGCCGCTGGAAGGGCAGATCGACGACTTGATGGGCGAGATAAAGAAGCGTACGGACGTCAATGAGCGTGTGCTGGTAACGACGCTGACGAAGAAAATGGCGGAAAACCTGACGGATTACCTGAAAGACGCGGGCGTTCGCGTTCGCTACCTGCATTCGGACATAGCGACCATCGAGCGCGCGAAGCTGATTCGCGATCTGCGCGTGGGCGTGTTCGATGTGCTCGTGGGCATCAATCTTCTGCGCGAAGGGCTTGACATGCCGGAGGTTTCGCTGATCGCAATCCTTGACGCGGACAAGGAAGGCTTTTTGCGTTCGGATACGTCGCTGATCCAGATTATCGGCCGTGCCGCGCGTAATGTGCACGGAAAGGTCATCATGTACGCGGACGCGGTGACGGACTCTATGCAGAGAGCCATCGACGAGACGCTCCGTCGCCGAACGGTGCAGGAAGCGTACAACAAGAAGCATCGCGTCACGCCGAAGACCATCGTGAAACCGGTCAAAGAGCTGATCGAGACGACGCTCGTGGCAGAGGAACAGGCGGAATACGGAACCAAGAAAAAGAAGCATAAGATGACGAAGAAGGAAAAAGACGCGCTGATCCGCTCGCTGACGAAGGAAATGCAGGACGCGTCGCGGGCGCTGGAGTTCGAGCGCGCGGCGGAGCTGCGGGATATGATTTTCGAGTTGGAAGGGAAATGAATATCGTGTCTGAACAAAAGAAACTTTGCGGCGGCGTTGCTTATCCGACGATTGAGGAAGGTCGTCAAGAAGCGCTCCGTTGCTGGAACGAGAAAATATCTTCCAATGACAGGAGCGCCGTCATATCGGACAGCGATCTCAAGCCGTTTTTCCTTTCAGCTCTTTGCGCGTTGCAGGATAAAGATTATCAAGCGGCGGAAGATAATATGAGGTATTATGGGGCGCCTTTTGAAAGCGGTTTCTTTGCGGTGTATCCGTATCTTTACTATTACAGGGCGCTGATTGCTTATGGGAAAGAAGATTATTCCCTGGCGGAGCGGTGTTTCCATGCGTATCTTCAAGCCTATCCGCAAGCAGGCGAGGTGAATGAGGCGGCATATCTGCATCTGGGAAACGTACATTTTCATCAGGGCCAGATGGAGAAAGCATTGGATGCGTATGAAACGGCGCTCATGCAGCGGAATGATTTTCCGGAGGTGTCCGTGAATATCGCTTTGGCAGCGCGAAAGCTGGGAGACGAGGAGACGGCGAAAGCGCTCGCGAAGGACGAAGCGCTTTTTGAAAGGATCTTTCGGAAGGGAACGCTTTGTGAAAGTCCTTTGGAGTATAGCTTGGCGATACCGGATGACTTATCGATATGGGATATCCCGATTTTCATCAATTCGAGGGACAGGCTGGTTCCGCTGCGTCGGCTCGTGGACTGGCTGGCTGCCGCAGGGTATCGGCGCGTATATATCTTGGACAATGATTCGACATATCCTCCGCTTTTGGAGTATTACCGGCAGTTGGACGATAATGAAACGGCGGTTAAGGTGCTTCGGCTGAAACGGAACTTGGGACACAAGGCGCTTTGGCTGAGCGGGATATTGGACATTCTTCACGTTTCCACGCCGTATGTATATACGGATTCCGATATCGTTCCCGCGGAAGATTGCCCGATCAATGTGTTAAAAGACATGTTGGACGCTTTGCGAAAATATACGTTTTTGAAGAAGGTCGGGCTGGGGCTGAAAGTCGACGATATCACGTTTTTTGCGGCAGACAAGACGCGTAAGGATGACGCGCGTTTTTATCTGTGTAAGATGGAGCGAGATCTGTATTTTGCGCCTGTGGATACGACATTTGCGCTGTATCGTAATTTTCGGCACTACCATTTGCACATTTCCGCCCGCACGGCAGGAGGAAAGATGGCGCGTCATTTGCCATGGTACTATGATTACGACCATTTGCCGGAAGACGAAAAATATTATATGGAACATGCGAATCGATCGGCGTCGCTGCTTCAGCAAATGAAGGCGGGAATGTTTGGAGAATCGACGCTATGCGATACATAAAGCGTGTATGGATGAACGTTATTATATGACGGGTAGAAAGGCTAATACGACATGGAAAACAATATTCGCATCCGCGGGGCGCGGGAGCATAACTTAAAAAATATCAACGTGGAGATTCCGCGGGACAAGCT
>CACZOL010000190.1 GCA_902782705.1 uncultured Selenomonadaceae bacterium | reverse complement strand
GTGCCGGAATCGTTCAAGGTGCTCATCAAAGAACTCCAGAGTATCGGTCTCGACATCAAGGTGCTGTCGGAAGACGCGCAGGAAATCGTCATCCAGGACGACGAAGAAGATATCAACGAGACAGCTCGCGAGCTCGATCTTGACGTCAACGGCGTCGATCCGACGAAAGGCGTCACGCCGGATACGGGAGCGCAGGCGGACGACTCTTACGACGAAAATGACGGTGCCCAGGACTCCGAATTGGACGGCGAGAATATCATCGCCGTGCTTGGCGACGAGGAGCAGAACGGCGAATCGAACGATAATGCGGACGAATAAGAAGGGAGTGCAGCCCCTTGTTGGATGTAAATAACTTTGACTCGATGCGGATCGGCCTTGCTTCGCCGGAGAAAATCCGTGAGTGGTCGTACGGCGAAGTCAAGAAGCCGGAAACAATCAATTATCGTACCTTGAAACCGGAACGCGACGGCCTTTTCTGCGAGCGCATATTTGGCCCGACGCGCGATTGGGAGTGCCATTGCGGAAAGTACAAGCGGATTCGTTATAAAGGTATCATCTGCGATCGGTGCGGCGTCGAGGTTACGCGTTCCAAGGTTCGCCGTGAGCGTATGGGCCATATTGAGCTGGCCGCGCCGGTTTCTCATATCTGGTATTTCAAGGGAATCCCGAGCCGTATGGGCTTGATTCTCGATATTTCGCCGCGCGCGCTTGAAAAAGTTCTCTATTTTGCGTCTTATATCGTTCTTGACAATGGCGGCATCAAGGAGATCAAGAAAAAGCAGCTGATGACGGAAGCCGAATATCATGAGGCTTGCGAAACGTACGGCTCTAATTTCCGCGTGGGCATGGGCGCTGAAGCGGTCAAAGAGCTTCTCGAGGAACTGGATCTTGAAGCTTTGAACGAAGAACTTCGGGCTGAGCTTGCCGGCGTCAGCGGACAGAAAAAGATCCGCGCAATTCGCCGATTGGAGGTCGTCGAAGCGTTCCGCAAGTCCGGAAACAAGCCGTCGTGGATGATTCTTGACGTGGTGCCGGTTATTCCGCCGGAGCTTCGCCCCATGGTGCAGCTCGATGGCGGACGTTTTGCGACGTCCGATTTGAATGACCTGTATCGACGCGTCATCAACCGAAATAATCGTCTGAAAAGACTTCTTGATCTCGACGCGCCGGATATTATCGTGCGCAACGAGACACGTATGCTTCAGGAAGCGGTGGACGCCCTGATCGACAACGGCCGTCGCGGTCGTCCCGTTACTGGCCCGGGCAACCGTCCGCTGAAGTCTCTTTCCGATATGCTCAAGGGTAAGCAGGGACGTTTCCGTCAGAACTTGCTCGGAAAGCGCGTCGACTATTCCGGCCGATCGGTTATTGTCGTCGGTCCGGAACTCAAGCTGCATCAGTGCGGCTTGCCGAAAGAAATGGCGCTGGAGCTTTTCAAGCCTTTCGTCATGAAAAAACTCGTCAACAACGGCGCGGCGAATAATATCAAAGCTGCAAAGCGCGCCGTCGAGCGCGTAAAGCCGGAAGTTTGGGATGTCTTGGAGGATGTCATCAAAGAGCATCCGGTGCTTTTGAACCGTGCGCCGACGCTTCACCGTCTCGGTATTCAGGCGTTCGAGCCGGTGCTGACGGAAGGCCGCGCGCTGAAGCTGCATCCGCTGGCTTGCACCGCGTACAACGCGGACTTTGACGGCGACCAGATGGCGATTCATTTGCCGCTTTCTGCGGAAGCGCAGGCGGAGGCTCGTATCCTTATGTTGGCGGCGCATCATATTCTCGCGCCGAAAGACGGCAACCCGATTATCGTTCCGACACAGGACATGGTGCTCGGCTCTTATTACCTGACGATCTTGCGTCCGGGTGCGAAGGGCGAGGGCATGTTCGTTACGGGCATCGAGGAAGCGCTTCTGGCTCATCAGCATGACGAATTGGATTTGCAGGCGTCCATTACGACGCGAATCGAGGGCTACGGTCTTGTCAAGACCTCCCTTGGCCGCATGATCTTCAATGAGATTCTGCCGGAAGAAATTCGTTATTATGTGAAAAATAAAGAGACGGGCGAGTGGGAATACGGCATCCGTATGAACAAGAAGGAGCTGGAGCGTCTCGTGGCGAAGTGCTTCAAGCATTTTGGCGCGGGCAAGACCGCCGTCGTCATCGATAATGTAAAGAATCTCGGTTATCACTACGCCTGCATCGCGGGTATGACAGTCGCTATTTCCGACGTTATCGTTCCGCCGGAGAAGCAGGACATGATCGACGCGACGACGCAGGCTGTCAATAAGATTGAGCATCAGTTCGGCCGCGGTCTTATCACTGAGGAAGAGCGCTACAATAAGGTTGTCGCGCTTTGGCAGCAGACGACGAACGACGTCGGCGAAGCCATGATGCACAATATGGATTCCTTCAATCCGATATTCATGATGGCGGACTCCGGCGCGCGAGGCAACGCACAGCAGATGCGTCAGCTCGCCGGTATGCGCGGACTCATGTCCGACCCGTCGGGTAAGATTATCGCGCTGCCGATTACGGCGAATTTCCGCGAAGGACTTACGGTTTCCGATTACTTCATTTCTTCGCACGGCGCACGCAAAGGTCTTGCCGATACGGCGCTTCGTACGGCGGACTCCGGTTATTTGACGCGTCGTCTTGTCGACGTCGCGCAAGACGTTATTGTACGCGAGGATGATTGCGATGTTGTGAGCATCGACCTCGTGCGTGAGCGTGCGCGTCTCGCCTCGTCTTCGGAAGAAGCGATTGAGATCCTGCACGATGTGCTCATGGGACGCGTACTTGGCGCTTCCATTTCTGATCCTGAGACGGGCGAGTTGCTTTTGGTGCAGGATACGGTGCTTTCGGACGCCGAGCTTGCGACGATCGGCGAGCATCATGTGCCGGAACTTGTGATTCGCGGTTCTCTGGCGTTCTCGGAAGCGGTCATCAGCAACGCGATGGTATCCGAGACGGTGACGCTCGGCTCGCGGGATGCGAAGACACGAAAGGCTGTGTTGGCGTCCATCGTCCATGAAGTGGCCGGAAAGAAAGCCATAGAAGACGTGATTTCCGGAGACGGCGAAGTCCTGATTCGGGCGGACGAGACCATTTCCGAAGAGAACGTGAAAAAAGCGATCGAAAGCGACGCGCGGGAAATTCGCGTTCGCAACAACAACGTTCGCGGTATCGAGGTCGAGGCCATCAAGGAAGGCAACGGCGTTATTGAGCCGCTGTCCGAGCGTATTATCGGACGTGTGTTGGCGGAAGACATTGTCGATCCGAAGACGGGCGAGAAAATCGCTTCTCTGAATCAGACGGTGGACGAAGAACTTGCGGAGAAAATCTGCAAGGTTCGCGATAAAGTGTCGATTCGCAGCGTATTGACCTGCAAATCGCAGTACGGCGTCTGCATCAAGTGCTATGGCCGCGACCTTGCGAACGCGTCGGAAGTCGACGTCGGCGAAGCTGTGGGTATTATTGCGGCGCAGTCTATCGGCGAGCCGGGTACGCAGCTTACGATGCGTACGTTCCATTCCGGCGGCGTCGCGGGCGACGACATCACACAGGGTCTTCCGCGCGTCGAGGAACTTTTCGAGGCGCGCAAGCCGAAGCACCACGCGATTATTTCCGAGGTTGAAGGCACGGCGCAGATCCTTGACGAAAACGGCATGCGGAAAGTCATCATCACGCCGGAAGAGGGCGAAGCGCGCGAATATGCCGTGCCGTACGGTGCGCGTATGGTCGCGCAGGACGGCATGCACATCAAGCTCGGTGACAAGATTACCGAGGGTTCCATCAATCCGCACGACATTCTCCGTGTCTGCGGCTTGAAGGAAACGCAGCGTTACCTCGTTTACGAAGTGCAGAAAGTTTATAAGTCGCAGGGCGTCGGCATCAACGACAAGCACATCGAGGTCATGGTGCGTCAGATGCTGCACAAGGTCAAAATCGAGGAGTCGGGCGATACGCATTTCCTGCCCGGCGAATATATCGACATCAATTCTTTCGAGGCGGTCAACGCTCGCGTCATTGAAAACGGCGGCGAGCCGGCGGTCGCGAAGCCGATTCTTTTGGGTATCACGAAAGCGTCGTTGGCTACGGATTCGTTCTTGTCGGCGGCCTCCTTCCAGGAGACGACGCGCGTGCTGACGGACGCGGCCATCAAGGGCAAGGTCGACCCGCTGATCGGACTGAAAGAAAATGTCATCATCGGCAAGCTCATTCCTGCGGGAACCGGTATGGGACGTTATCGCAACATTGGCGTCGTCGATCCGGATGCGGCGGTGGCCGTACCCGTGGAAGGAACAGAAGAAGGAACGGAAGCTTTACCGGAAGGGGAAGCAGCGCCGGAAGACGGGATCGCGCCGGAAACGGCCGAGCCGGTTGTGGCTGAGCAGCCGACAGAGCAGGCATAAGAAACAAAAAACGGTTCGCGGGCGTCGAAGACGTCGCGAGCCGTTTTTGTGATGGGGGAAAGAGGAGAAGGAGGAATTCGTTTGGCAAAGCTGACATTGGAAAAGGCGAAGGAGATTCTCGCAAAGCATACGACGGAGCCGCATCTGTTTACGCACGCGGCGGCGGTCAGCGCGGCGATGGGCGCGCTTGCGGAACGGTTTGGCGGAGACGTCGGGCATTGGGAAGCGATCGGTTGGCTGCATGACGTCGACTATGAGAAATTTCCGGACGAGCATTGCCGTCATGTGCGGGAGCTTCTTGCGCCGGAGGGCGTCGACGAGGAAGATATTTCGGCAATTATTTCTCACGGTTACGGCGTCGTCACGGACGAGCGGGAGCCGCAAAACGACATGGAAAAAAGCCTGTTCGCCGTCGACGAGCTGACTGGCATTGTTCACGCTTACGCGCTGATGCGGCCGGAAGGCATGGCGGGGATGGAAGTCAAGAGTCTGAAGAAAAAGTTTAAGGACAAAAAGTTTGCGGCGAAATGCGACCGCGAGCTGATTCAAAAAGGAATCGAGCGCCTCGGCCTCGACCTCGGCGAAATCATGGAATCCTGCATCAAAGGAATGCAGGCGCACGAGGCGGAGCTGGCCTTGGGTAAATAATACAGGAAAGTAATTATAGAAAGAGAGAGAAGAACATGGCGATTCGTATTGGCATTATGGGGTATGGAAATCTTGGGCGCGGCGTCGAGTATGCAGTGGACGCGTGCGAGGATATGGAGCTTGCGGCGGTCTTTACGCGGCGCAATCCCGCGTCGCTTTCCATTCGCAAGGCGGGCGTTCCTGTCGTTTCCGTCGGCGAGATGGAGGCGTGGAAAGACAAGATCGACGTCTTGATTCTCTGCGGCGGAAGTGCTACCGACCTTCCCGAGCAGACGCCGAAGTATGCGAAAGACTTTAACGTCATTGACAGTTTCGACACGCATGCGCGTATTCCGGAGCATTTCGCGGCGGTGGACGCATCGGCGAAAGAGGGCGGCAAAGTCGCGATTATTTCCGTGGGCTGGGATCCCGGACTCTTTTCGCTGAATCGCGCCTATGCCAGCGCAATTTTGCCGAACGGCAAAGATTATACGTTTTGGGGACGCGGCGTCAGTCAGGGACATTCCGATGCGATTCGTCGTATCGACGGCGTCAAGAACGCGAAGCAGTACACGGTTCCGGTCGAAGCGGCCCTGGAGGCCGTGCGCTCCGGCAAAAATCCGTCGCTTACGACGCGTGAAAAGCATACGCGCGAGTGTTTTGTCGTGGCAGAGGAAGGCGCAGATAAGGCGCGAATTGAAAAAGAAATCAAAACCATGCCGAATTATTTCGCCGATTACGATACGACGGTTCATTTTATCGACGAGAAGGAATTCAACGAAAAACATGGCGGACTTGCGCACGGCGGGTTTGTGATCCGTTCGGGCGCGACGGGGGAGAACGGCGCGCATAAGCATGTCGTGGAATTCAGCTTGAAACTCGACTCGAATCCGGAGTTCACGGCGAGCGTGCTTATCGCCTATGCCCGCGCGGCCTATCGGATTGCGGGCGAAGGCGGCAAGGGGGCGAAGACCGTTCTCGACATTCCGCCTGCTTATCTTTCGCCGAAGACGAGTGAGGAGCTTCGCAGCTCGCTTCTTTGAGTTTTTTTCAGAAAATGAAAAGAAATCCTTCGCCCAGGCAGGATTTTTCCAAAGGAGATAGAATTTTAATATAAGATTTTCTTACTCAAATTTTAAAATTTAAGAAGCGAGGTAGAGAAAGCATGGCAGACATTGATTTGACCAAGTACGGCATTACCGGAGCGACGGAGATTGTCCACAATCCTTCCTATGAGTATTTGTTCGAGGAAGAGATGAAGCCGGATCTTACGGGCTATGACAAGGGACAGCTTACGGAGCTGGATGCGGTCAACGTCATGACGGGCGAATTCACGGGCCGTTCGCCGAAGGACAAGTTCCTCGTCGTGGACGAGAACTCGAAAGACACGGTGTGGTGGACTTCCCAGGGCTATCCGAACGACAACCATCCCGCTACGAAAGAGACGTGGGAAGCGGTCAAGAAACTCGCGCAGGAAGAGCTTTCCAATAAGAAGCTTTATGTTGTCGATGCGTTCTGCGGCGCGAACAAAGATACGCGTATGGCGGTGCGCTTCATTATGGAAGTGGCATGGCAGGCGCATTTCATTCGCAATATGTTCATCAAGCCGACGGACGAAGAGCTGAAGAACTTCAAGCCGGACTTCGTCGTCTACAATGCGTCGAAAGCGAAAGTCAAGAATTTCAAGGAACTGGGACTGAATTCCGAGACGGCGGTCGTGTTCAACATCACGAGCCGCGAACAGGTTATCATCAATACATGGTACGGCGGCGAGATGAAGAAGGGCATGTTCTCGATGATGAACTATTATCTGCCGCTGAAGGGCATCGCCGCCATGCATTGCTCGGCGAATACCGATATGAACGGTGAGCACACCGCCATCTTCTTCGGCCTGTCCGGAACCGGCAAGACCACTCTGTCCACCGATCCCAAGAGACTGCTGATCGGCGACGACGAGCACGGCTGGGACGACAACGGCGTGTTCAACTTCG
>CACZOL010000189.1 GCA_902782705.1 uncultured Selenomonadaceae bacterium | reverse complement strand
TTACAATTTGATCGCGTTCGGCGGGCAATGGTGCGCGGGCTGGCTTTTCGACAAGCGGCCGCGCGCGGTATTGCCCGCTCTTTTTTTTGCCGCCGTGCTGTTGGGCGGCGGTCTCGTTTCTTCATTGCCTGTCGGTGTTTGGGTGTGCTTTCTCGGCGTGGGAAACTGCGTGTTCCACGCGGCGGCGGGAAGCCTTGTACTGCGGCAGTACGACGGCTTCGCCGCGCCGGGAATTTTCGTTTCCAGCGGCGCGGTAGGGCTCGGCCTCGGGTTGGGGCAGTTTTGTCCGGCGTGGATATTTTTTGTTTTGTATCTCGCGGCGGCGATTTTTGCCGTTAAATGCGACAGCATTGAGCCGGAAACGGAGCGCGTCACGCGGGAGGAAATAGCCGCGCCTTCTTTCGCGCTTTGGGGCTGCGCGGTACTGCTTCTCTTTTGTGTCGTGTTGCGGGGCTTCGGCGGCGGCGGAATGGTGGACGCGCCCGCGTTGCTCTTCCCCTGCGTATTTATGCTGGGCAAGGCGGCGGGCGGCGTGCTTTGCGACCGCATCGGCTATCGGCGTGCGATTCTTGCAATCTTTTTGCTGGGCTTTTTCGCGTTGCAGGGAGAAGGCTTGGCTTTCGCGCTGTTACTGGCCTTCGCCTTCAATATGACGATGCCGCTGACGCTGCGTCTCGCCCATCGGTGTAACCCCGCGTATCCGGGGCTGATGTTCGGGCTGGCGGCGGGCTGTCTCTTGCCGGGAGCCTTTTATCCGGGCGCGGTGTTCATCCCTGCGTCCGCGATGGTCGTCCTGCAGTTCTTATGTCTGTGTCTCGTCGGGTATATTTTGCGCCGCTTCGGACGTATGGAGGAAGGAGACGCGCCATGATTGTTTCGGTCGCGCCGGAAGTATCCGCCGCGTTGTCAGGCGGCGTATTCGCAGAGCCGTGGCTTTTGGAAGCGGCGCTGGCGACGGCGGTCATCGAGACGCCGCTCTTTTGGCTCTGCGGCTATCGGCGGTGTGTGGAGGATGCTTGGTTCTTCGTCGTTAATATCGTCAGCAACCTTCTGTTGAATGAGTTTATCGACGCGACGCCCATAGTTTTGCCCTATCCGTGCGCCGTATTTTGGGGAGAGATTTTCGTCGTGCTTTTGGAATTCGCGCTTTGCAGCTATGTAGTGGAAGAGAAAAAAGGCGCGAATCTGTTTCGTGTATTGCTATTGACGAACGCGGCAAGCTTTTTGGCGGGCGTCGTGTATTTTATGATGTGATCTGTTCGGCGCGGAAGGATATTTCCTGTCTGTGTCGAAACTTTATTTATGCAATCAGAAAGGAGGCGGAAGGTTTGATAAGGAAAATAGGGTTGTTTCTGCTTTCTCTGATTTGGCTGACGGGGATTTGCGCGGCAAAGGGCGTGACGGTGGACGGCGTGGAGCTTCGCCGTATCGGGGGATGGCCCGCCAAATCCGAGGAGCATGTCAAGGCGAAGTTCCATGAAGATATCGAGTATGTGTATCTTATGACCATCGGCGATATGATGGAAGCTCTCCGGCAAAAGAAAATCGACGCGATCGCCATGAGCAGCGTCTTTTACAATGCCCTTCGCGCTTCTGGGGAGGAAGGGATTGCCGTGCTTGGCGACCCCATCGGGAAAACATCGTATGCGTTCGTATTCGCCTATTCGGAGCACGGGGATCGGCTTCGGGAGGAGTTCAACGCATTCCTCCGTACTTTGAAGGACGACGGTACGCTGGATGAGATGAAGGAGCGATGGATACGCGGGGAGACGCCGCCGGCGGAAAAACCGAATCTTTCCGGCGAGAACGGGACGCTACGTATCGCTACGGACGGATCCTGTCCGCCACTGATTTATCTTTCGGACAGGAAACTCGGAGGCTACGAGGCGGAGCTTTTGCAGCGGTTCTGCGCGGCCCGGGGCTATGATTACAAATTCACCGTCGCCTCTTTTGAGGTGAATCTGGCCAGCGTGGGCAACGGGCAGAACGACATCGGCATCAACGCCGCCGAGTACACGCCGGAGCGCGCCGAGTCTTTCCGTTTTTCCGATGTGACGTTTACGGACGACTGCGTGCTTGTCGTTCGTGCCGATGCTGGCGGCGAGGTGGAGAAAGGGATTTGGGCGACCGTCAAGGACAAGATCAATCGCGCACTTATCCGGGAAAATCGTTGGAAATTGCTCGTTTACGGCATGGGTACGACGCTGGTTATCACGTTGTCCTCCGTAGTCCTCGGGACGGTCCTGGGTTTCTTCCTCTGTTTTGCCCATCGGGAACAGAATCGTTTCGTGAATCGTGCGATGGATGCTTTTTCTCGATTCCTTGCAGGCATGCCCGTGGTGGTGCTGCTGATGGTCTTTTATTACATCATTTTCAGCGGCGTGGAAGTGAGCGGTGTTTTGGTGTCCATTCTCGTGTTTTCGATTTTGTTCGCGTTCTCGGTGTTTGATATGCTGAAGAGCGGCGCGGCCAGCGTGCCGAAG
>CACZOL010000188.1 GCA_902782705.1 uncultured Selenomonadaceae bacterium | reverse complement strand
TCCCTCCAATATCTTCGCGCGCAATTCACCGATCAGATAGAGCGAACCCGTGCAGCAAAGCACCGCGTCTTTCGCCATGGAAAGAGCGCGCCGAAGCGCCTGCCCCCTGTCCGGCTCCACAGTCACGTTGCCCGCGCGCTTTTGCACCTCGCCCGCAAGCCGATCCGCCACTTCCGCCCGCGCCGAATCCGGCTGCGTCACGACAACCGTGTCTTCCGGACGGAGCAATTTATCAAGCATTTCTTCAATCGCCTTGTCGTGCAGAATGCCGAGCAAAAAAACGCGCGGCTCAGCCGGGAACGCAGAATCAAGCGCTTCCCGAAGCGCTTGCACGCCTGCCGGATTGTGCGCGCCGTCCACGACGATTTTTTGCGCGCCCATGTCCATACGCTCAAAACGGCCCGGCCACGTCGCCCGCAGGAACGCTCCCCGCGCCGCTTCCATGGAAATGCGCGCGTCTGTTTGCCCCAAGACTGCCAGCAATGCCGCCGCCACCGCGCTGTTTTCCACTTGATAGTTTGCGGCAAGAGAAAGCTCATATTGCCAATCCGGGAGTGAAAACGCCGGCGCGGAAAACGAGATTATCTGTCCTTCGGGCGTTTGCGACAGACGTTCCGCAGAAAAATCCTCGTCCATGACATAAAGCGGCGCGTTATGCTGCTTCGCCCTTCGGCGAATCACGCCAAGCGGCATCCCCTTCGCCGCCGTCACGACGGGAATGCCGTCTTTGATGATTCCCGCTTTGTGCTCCGCGACGCCTGCCAAGGTTCCGCCGCACATATCGGCATGCTCCAATGTCACATTCGTAATGGCACAGGCAACGGGTTTGATAATATTCGTCGAATCCAGGAGGCCGCCGAGTCCCACCTCAATCACCGCGTAATCGACCTGTTGCTCGGCAAAGTACAGGAACGCCGCCGCCGTCAATACCTCAAACTGCGTCGGGCTTTCCTCTCCCCCGTCAATCATTTTTTCCGCTGCGTCCCTTGTCCGCGCAAGCGTTCGGGCGAAATCTTCGTCGGAAATATCCTTGCCGTTCACTCGCATTCTTTCATTATATAATACGAGATGCGGCGACGTAAAAATTCCCGTCGATACCCCGGATGCGGAAAGCGCCGCCGCCGTCAGCGCGGAAACAGACCCTTTGCCGTTGGTTCCCGTGACATGGATCGTGCGGTAGGACTCCTGCGGATTCCCCAAAAGCTCCGTCAGTCTGCGGATTCGCGAAAGCCCCAGCCGCATGCCGAAGGTGTTCAGCGACGCAAGATAGTTCAATGCCTGTTGATATGTCATGCAAAACCTCATCCTCAGATTCCGTAACAAATTTTTTGAAGTATGATTTTCATACTTCAAAAAATTTTAAACACATCACAGCGAAGCCAAATGACGCAGACGGTCAGCCATGACCGCGCGTTTTTCCTCGTAGTCTTTCTGTTTCGCACGTTCCTTTTCCACGACGTCGGCGGGCGCTTTCGCCACAAAGGATTCGTTCGCGAGCTTCTTTTTCGCGCGCTCGATCTCGCGGTCGAGATTTTCCAGTTCCTTCGTCAGGCGCTGGGTCTCCTTTTCCACATCGATCAGGCCCTTCAGCGGCAGATAAACGCCCACACCGGCCACTGCGGCGGTCATGGCATTCTCCGGTTTCGCCGCGTCCGCGCCGCAAAGCGTGACCGGCTCCGTGTCCGCAAGGCCCTTGAGATACCCTTCATGCGACGCGAAAACTTCGCGCAGATCTTCGTCCGCGATATGGAGAATCGCCTCGCTCTTTTTGCCCGGCTGCGCGCCCGCCTCGGCACGCATATTGCGGATGGCCTTGATCGTCTCCATGATGGCCGTCATGGCGGTCTCCGACGCCTCGTCCGCCTTGCTCTCCTCGCCCGACGGCCATGCCGCAACCATCACGCTCTTGCCTTCATGCGGCACGCGCTGCCAGATTTCCTCGGTAATAAACGGCATGAACGGGTGCAAGATCCGAAGCGTGTGCTCCAGGACATAGCCGAGCACATACTGCGCCGTCTTGCGCGGGCGCTCGTTTTCCTTATCGTAAAGACGCGGTTTCGCCAGCTCGATATACCAGTCGCAAAGCTCGCTCCAAATGAACTCGTAAATCGCGCGCGCCGCCTCGCCCAGCTCGAATTTTTCAAGATTCTCAGTGACTCCCGTCACAGTCTTCGCATACCGAGAAAGAATCCATCGATCGGAAAGCTCGAAATCGTCTTTTTCCGGCACAAAGCTCTTGTCGAAACCTTCAAGATTCATGAGCATGAAGCGCGACGCGTTCCAGAGCTTGTTCGCGAAGTTCCGGGCCGACTCCACGCGCTCCCAATAGAAGCGCATATCGTTGCCCGGCGTGTTGCCCGTC
>CACZOL010000187.1 GCA_902782705.1 uncultured Selenomonadaceae bacterium | reverse complement strand
TTACGGGCGCGTCACTTCCGTCGCGCTCGATCCCGTGGAAAAGAAACCCTTCTACCACTGGCATTCCGGCGAATTCATCTTGTCCGTCGGCACGTTCGGCTGCAACCTTTCCTGCGCGTTTTGCCAAAACGCGGCGATTTCACAAGTCGGCGCGGAAACGGACACGGAAGCTCTGCCGCCGGAACGGCTCGCGTCCCTCGCCAAAGAGTTCGTCCCGCGCGGCAATATCGGCGCGGCGTTCACATACAACGAGCCTCTCATCGGTTGGGAGTATGTGCTGGATGCGGCAAAGCTGCTGCGCGCCGAGGGACTTCAGGTCGCCCTCGTGACGAACGGCACGGCAGAGCCGCAAATCCTGGAAACCCTGCTTCCCTTCGTGGACGCAATGAATATCGACCTTAAATCATGGTCGGCGGAAGCTTACAAAAAATTGGGCGGCGACCTTGAGACCGTCAAGCGGACAATCACGAGAGCAGCAGCGTCATGCCATGTCGAGGTAACGACTTTGGCCGCGCCCGGCTTCGGCGACGACGTGGTCGCGATGGACGAGGCGTCCGCCTGGCTCGCGTCCGTCTCGGAAGAAATTCCGCTCCACATCAGCCGTTATTTCCCGCGGTGGCGCATGTCGGAACCCATGACGCCGCTTGTAACGATTGAAAAGCTTTGCAAAACGGCGCGACGACATTTGAAGTACGTATACGCCGGAAACTGCTAACTCCTCACTCCTCACTCTTCACTCTCCACTCTCCACTCTTCACTCTAAAAGGGGATTACAATATGCGGCGCGATTACAGTTTTGATTTCGAGGAAGAGAAACAGCTTTCCTCAACGCACAGGCTCAATATGCACCCGGTCATTGCGCCGGAACCGAAGGGGCGGATGTTCTCGCGGGGGCAAATCACCGCCATGATGCTTTCTGCGGCTTTGCTCGTATACGCGATCGTCGCGGGCGACGTGCCGCTGACGTTTTTGTTGTTGTCCTTCCTCATCTTTCTCTTGCGTCCGCTGGCGGAAAAATTTGTCGGCGCCTGGCTCAGCAACGCGATGAAAGGATTCGCGATTGCCCTCGGCATGGGCGCGGTCGTATTGGCTTTCCTGTAAATCCGGCGCTCTGACGGCGCTTTGGGAAAAGCTGAACACCCATATAAAAAAGAGAGGTTCCATGAAAACCGCAGTTTTTATGGAACCTCTCTTTTCCTGTACGCTCACTGTCTCTCGCCGAGCGTCAATTTTGAACGCAGGATTCGGCGCACGGACGCGTCGATCCGCTTCTCGGGAATGCGCCCGCTTTGCACCGCTTTCAGGAGGCCGTTGTAAACGTCCTGCTGATGTCCGTAGTCGTGACAGACGAGGAGCAAATCGGCGCCGGCTTCCACGGCGCGGACGCCCATCTCGTCAAAGGGGCAGACGTCCGCCGCGCCCATTTCCAAATCGTCGGTGACGACGACGCCCCGCCACCCGATCTCGTCGCGCAGCAGCGACGTCATGACGGCAGGCGAAAGGCTCGCGGGATTCTCCCCGTCGAGCGCCGTATAGGTGATATGCGAAACCATGACGAAGAAATTCTCCGCCTCGCCCTTCTCCATCACCGCACGGAACGGCACGAGATCCTCCGCCTCCAGCGTTTCCCTGTCCGCGTCGACCACGACAGTCTCCAGATGTGTGTCCGACTTCCCCTTGCCAAGCCCGGGGAAATGCTTCAAAGAACAAAGCATGCCTTCCTCCGCATAGCCCCGGACAGCCTCCTGCACAAAAGAGGCGACCGTCTCCGCGTCTGCGGAATAACAGCGTTCGCTCTCCCCCACATCCGCCACCGGCGCGAAATTCAGATTAAACCCGAGCGCCCGGAGTTCTTTGGATATCTCCTGCGCCCGTTTTCGCGCCTGCGCGGGATCGCCCGAAGCGCCGATCTCCGACTGCGCCGGAGGCGGCGGTACGATATCCTCCATGCGGACGACAGGCCCGCCCTCTTCATCGATGGCGATGAAAAGCGGCAGTTCTCCGTTCCGCGCGTCCTGCAATTCCTTCGTAAGACGCCGCACGCCGTCCGCCGTTTCCAGATTGCGGTCAAACAAGATGACGCCGCCCGCCGCGTACTCGGAAAGCATGAATCGGCTGTCGGCGTTCAGCGCCGTACCGTGCACCCCGATCATAAGCATTTGCCCGACTTTCTCCGCCGGCGTCATCGCGCTGAGGATCCTTTCCACCCGCTCTTCCGGCGGAAGCGACGCGTCGGTCTGCGCGCGCGCCTGCGGCTGACCGCCCTGCGCCCCGCAGCCGGAAACCAAACAAAGCGCAGCGAATAAAAACAACAAGAAAGACTGGATATTTCGTTTCATCTGCTTCTCTCCATTTTTTGCAAAAAGAGGGACTGCTCCGCAGTCCCTCTTTTTATTCTACATTTGGCGATACACGCCGATGACCTTTCCGAGCACGGTTACATTCTGCTCGTAGAAAGGCTTCATGTCGTCGTTTTCCGGCTGGAGCTTCACGCGGTCCTTCTCGAAAAAGATGCGCTTGACCGTCGCTTCCTCGTTCTCGACGAGCGCTACGACGATCTCCCCGTTGTGCGCGGTAGACTGCTCTTTCACGAAAATATAGTCGCCGTCGAAAATGCCGGCGTTGATCATACTCTCGCCCTTCACCCGAAGCATGAACGTATCGTCCTGCGTGCCAAGCAGCGCAGACGGCACATTGAAGACTTCCTCGACATTCTCCTCGGCGGTGATGGGAACGCCCGCCGCCACAGCGCCGACCAGCGGCACGCGCAGCATGTGCTCCCAAGGCTTCTCGCCGACCAGCTCGATTGCGCGCGGCTTTGTCGGATCACGGTGGATCTTGCCCCGCGCCTCAAGCATATGCAAATACGCATGCACCGTCGAGCTTGAGCTTAGACCGACCGCCGTACCGATTTCGCGAACCGACGGAGGGTAGCCCTTCTCCAGCAGGAAATCCCTGATGTACGCATAAATCTCGGTACACCTCTCCGAAGCCGTCTTATTCTTTCTCGACATGCAATCTTCTCCTTTCATTGTTTCCCAAACATATGGTTTATCCAAATATAGCACAAATGCTCGCATTTTGTAAAGGCCTTTTGTTCGATTTTTTCGCATGCACCGCGAAAAAATATGGGAAATCATATCCCCTGCCTCGTGAAAACCCCAATTTGGAAGATTTTGCCTACGGCAAAACTTGAACAATGTGTTATAATGAATCATCGGTAATTACCTAATAAATAATCTTGGGAGGGAAGAACATGAAGAAAAAGATCTGTCTGCTGCTGTGCCTTTTGGTGGCGCTTGCCGTCTCCACCGCGTCCGCCGCATCGAAAATCAATTCCGACGGCTATTACAAGGGCATCCGTCTCGCCGGGAAAGTGCAAGTCGTGGAGGCCTTCCCCGACATCAAAGTGCAGGTCGTGAATGCGTTCCCCGATCTCAAGGTGCAGGTCGTCGAGGCGTTCCCCGATAAGATCGGACAGTGGCAATTCGTGGAGGCCTTCCCTGACTTCAAGATCCAGTTCGTCACCGCGTTTCCCGATATCAAGATCCAATATGTGAACGCGTTCCCCGGCTTGCCGTGACGAATATGTGAAAACGAAAGCAGCCTCCGATTTTTTCGGGGGCTGTTTTAAGAAAGAAGGTTTTACCCATGCGGCTGCCCTCGGTACTTTCCATTGCCGGAAGCGATTCGTCCGGCGGCGCGGGCATCCAGGCGGACATCAAGACGGCGCTGGCGAACGGCGTCTACGCCATGACCGCGGTCACGGCGCTGACCGCGCAAAATACCACGGGCGTTCGCGCCGTCCACGAAGCGCCGCCGGAATTTCTCGCGGCGGAAATCGACGCGGTCTTCGACGACATTCCGCCGGACGCGGTCAAGATCGGCATGGTCGCCTCCGTCCCCCTGATTCGCACCATCGCAGAGCGATTGTCCGCACACGGCGCGAAACATATCGTCGTCGATCCCGTCATCGTGGCGACCAGCGGCTCGCGTCTCCTGGCCGAGGATGCGGCGGACGCTTTGGCGTCGGAGCTTTTCCCGATGGCGGAAATCGTCACGCCGAATCTGCCGGAGCTTTTTGTACTCGACCGGCTCGCGGGCGGCAATCCGAAAGACGCAGAAGATTACGTCTCCATGGACGCGCGCATCGAAGCGGCAAAACGGATTTCCTCCCGCTTCGGCTGTCCCGTGCTGGCGAAAGGAGGCCACGCTGCGGAAAACGCGGACGATCTCCTCGTGACGCAGCGCGGCGTCGAAGTCTTCCCCGGCGAGCGCGTCGTCACGTCCAACACCCACGGCACCGGCTGCACGCTTTCCACAGCCGTCGCGTCGAATCTCGCGAAGGGCATGACGCTTTCGGACGCCGTGCGCCGCGCAAAAACCTATGTGACGGGAGCGCTCTCCGCCGGACTGGACCTTGGGCAGGGCAGCGGGCCGCTTCATCACGGATTCGCGCTGGAAAGCGAATTCTCCGCGCCGGCGTTGGAGCGAACCGATCATGCCTGACCTCACGCTCGCCGCGTTCGCGGCGCACCTCGCGCCCGCCGCGTGCCTCTTTGCCGCCGCCTTTCTCCAGTCCGCGACGGGATTCGGCCTCGTGATGATCGCCTCGCCGCTTCTCATGTATTTTTACGATCCGAAACTTGTCATTCTCATCGTGGCCCTCGTCGCTTGCTGCGGCAACGTGACGCAAAGCTTTTTCCTTCGTCGTTACACGCTTTTCTCACTCGTCGGCTGGCTGACGCTGGGGGCTTTGATCGGCCAGCCCATCGGGCTTCGCGTCTATCAGGCGATTCCCGGCGCCTGGCTGAAACTCGCCGTCAGCGTCATCATCCTGCTTTCGCTGACGTTGATGCAGGCGTTTCACGTCCACGCGGCGATTCGCCCGAGAAACAGTTTCGTCACGGGCATGATTGCCGGAACGATGGCGACGACTACGGGCATGAGCGGGCCGCCGCTGATCCTGTATTTTTCCCACGCCCGTCTCACGCCGGAGGAAATCCGCGCCACGGCCTGCACGTTTTTCGCCGTGAGCAATCTCCTGGCGCTGACCTCGTTTTACCTCGGCGGCGTAGACTTTACCGCCGCCGTGCATGAAGCCGTCTATGTATTGCCGGGGCTGGCGCTGGGCGTTGCCGCGGGATACGTCGCGGCGGGGCGCGTCCCCGCAAAGGAATTCCGCCGCATTCTTTTCGGCGTCCTGATCGCCATGTGTTTGCATACCATCTGGACTACGGTACAGTCGTTATAAGAGCGGAGAGTGGAGTGTGCAGTGTGAAGAGTGAAGATTATACGTAATTTATCTCCACTCTCAACTCTCCACTCTTCACTCTTTGGAAACAGCCGTGAGGATATAATACGAGATACGAGGACTGTTTACTATGAAAGAAATTCTTTGGATACGACACGGACAAAGCATCGGAAACGCCGGAATGCCGACGGAGAACCGGTCTTCGTTCCCGCTGTCGCCGCTGGGCGTCGAGCAGGCGAAAACCATGGCGGAAAAAATACCGATGACGCCGGACCTGATCGTCTCTTCGCCCTTCCGCCGCGCATGGGAAACGGCGGCGCCGACCTCGGCGCGCTTTCCGAAAGTACCGATGGAAATCTGGCCCGAGGTCCACGAATTCACCTATCTTTCCCCCGCGGCCTGCATCGGCACGACGGCGGACGACCGACGCCCGCGCGTCAAGGAATACTGGGCGCGGCTCGATCCCGACTATCTGGACGGCGGCGACGCAGAGACCTTCCGCGACGTGATGGGGCGCGCGGCGCTGGCGCTGGAGCATATCGCGAGCCGATGGGAGCAGCACATCATCATCTTTTCGCATGAGCAGTTCATCAAATGCGTGCAGCTCGCTCTCCGCGCCCCCGATATGTCCGTGGAAGAAAAAATGCGATCCTTCACCTCCATGCCGCCGATCCGAAACTGCGAGATCGTTCCGCTCCACCTGTAATTCCCTGCCGGCAGGATATCCCGCCCGGAAATTTCCTTGAAAAAATTTGTATATTTTTCAACTTTTTCGCTATAAATGAGAACAATTTTTAAAAAACCACTTGCAAAGGGAAAAACTTTGTGTTATGCTTGCTCCAGATTCACAAGATCCGGTGGGAATCCAGAGGAAACGTGGACACTCTTGCAGACTCCTCCGGGGAAAGGTGAGTCTATTCGTACCCTTTCCGTTTTATTTTCTATATGTTTTAAGGAGGAGTTTCTAATGAAAAAGACTCTCGTATCCGCTCTGACGACGGCTCTCGTCGTTGGCGCAGCTTCGACGACGTTCGCTGCGGCGAACCCGTTCGAAGACGTC
>CACZOL010000186.1 GCA_902782705.1 uncultured Selenomonadaceae bacterium | reverse complement strand
CATTACGCGCCCATCGCGCCTCTGACATTGATCGGCGCAAGCCGCGAGAAAAGCGGCGAAGCGTTTCGCGTCGCCATTCGCGAGGCTGCGGACAAGGGAATGTATCCCGGCGTTATCGTCAGCCGCGAAGCGGCGGAAACGCTTTCGTCTCTCGTACCGCCGGAGCATATTGCCGTCTACGGAAACGCAGGCGACCTTTCGGCAATGGCCGCCCATCTTTATGAATGTCTCCGTTCTTTCGACGATAAGCATGTGGACGTACTTTTCGCCGGGACCGTACCGGAAGAAGGGCTGGGCGTCGCCATCATGAATCGCCTGAAAAAAGCGGCGGGGGGAAGAATACGTTTTATTGATTGACGTTAGTCCTTTCGGGCAGTAAAATGGAGTGGCGAATTTTTTCTTTGTAGGAAGGCGGCATGAAAATGAAAATTGTGGTCGGCTGCGATCACGGCGCTTTGGCGCTGAAAGAGAGCGTCAAAAAGGTCTTGGCGGAGCTTGGCATGGAGATTGACGACGTCGGCACCTATACCGAAGACTCGGTAGACTATCCCGACATCGCAGAGAAGGTTTGCGGGAAAGTCGTTTCGGGCGAAGCGGAGCGCGGCGTGGTACTTTGCGGCACCGGCATCGGCATCTCGATTGCGGCGAACAAGATAAAGGGGATTCGCTGCGCGCTTTGCAGCGAGACCTACTCGGCGCGTATGGCGCGCGCACACAACGACGCGAACGTACTGGCCCTCGGCGGGCGCGTACTTGGCCCGGAGCTCGCGGGCGATATCGTGCGGACGTTTTTCACGCAGGGTTTCGAAGGCGGGCGCCACGAGCGCCGCGTCGGAAAGATCATGGCGTTAGAGAATAAATAATATTAGGAAGGTTGCGAATGAAGAAATGGCATTGATGGACACTTTGACACAAACGGATCCCGAACTCAAGAAGGCAATTGACAGCGAGCTTTCACGCCAGCGGAACAAGCTGGAGCTGATCGCCTCGGAAAATATCGTGAGCCGCGCCGTCATGGAAGCACAGGGCAGCGTGCTCACGAATAAATACGCGGAAGGCTACCCGGGCAAACGTTACTACGGCGGCTGCGAATGCGTCGACGTCATCGAACAGATCGCCATCGACCGCGCGAAAAAAGTCTTCGGCGCGGCTTACGCGAACGTACAGCCCCACTCCGGAGCCCAGGCGAACATGGCGGTGTTCTTCGCGCTGCTCTCGCCCGGCGATACCGTCATGGGCATGAGCTTGACCGACGGCGGCCATCTGACCCACGGCAGCCCGGTCAATATGTCCGGAACGTATTTCAAGATCATCCCTTACGGCGTGTCGAAGGAAACGGAGACCATCGACTACGACGCACTGGAAAAACAGGCGACGGAAACGAAACCGAAGATGATCGTCGCGGGGGCGTCCGCTTACGCGCGGATCATCGACTTCCCGCGTCTCGCCGAGATCGCGAAGAAGGTCGGCGCGTACCTGATGGTAGATATCGCGCATATTGCCGGACTCGTAGCCGCGGGATTGCATCCGAGTCCGCTCCCTTACGCCGACGTGGTTACGACGACGACGCATAAGACGCTTCGCGGTCCGCGCGGCGGATTGATCCTGACGAACAACGAGGAGCTCGGCAAGAAGTTCAACAAGGCGATTTTCCCCGGCATTCAGGGCGGCCCCCTCATGCACGTCGTCGCGGCAAAAGCCGCCGCTCTCGGTGAAGCGCTGAAGCCGGAGTTTGTGGAATACCAGAAGCAGGTGCTGAAAAACGCCAAAATGCTTGCCGAAGAGCTGACGAAGGACGGCTTCCGCATCGTCACCGGCGGCACCGACAACCACCTGATGCTCGTCGACCTCCGCAGCAAGAATCTGACGGGCAAAGAAGCGCAGAACCTTCTCGACGAGGTCGGCATCACCGTGAACAAGAACACGATCCCCTTCGAGCCGCTTTCCCCGTTCGTCACCAGCGGCATCCGTCTCGGGTCCCCCGCGTTGACGACGCGCGGCTTCAAAGAGGACGACATGAAGGAGGTCGCCGACATTATCGCAATGACGCTCGACCATCCGGAAGACGAAACTGTCCGTGAAAAAGCGCGCGCGCGTGTCGCCGCACTTTGCAAAAAATACCCGCTCTACGAGTAATACAAATCAAGGAGGCTTGCACCATGTCCGAAGACCTGAACGTCCACATTATCGATCACCCGCTGATCCAGCACAAGCTCACGCGCATGCGCATGAAGGACACATCCTACAAAGACTTCCGCGAGCTGCTGGAAGAAATCGCCATGCTGATGGCGTATGAAATCACGCGGGACCTGCCGCTGAAGGAAATCGACATCGAGACGCCCGTCGCCCCTTGCCGCGCGAAAGTACTTGCCGACAACGAAGTCGGTCTCGTACCGATTTTGCGCGCCGGTCTCGGCATGGTCGGCGGTATGCTGAACCTGATTCCGACAGCCCGCGTAGGACATATCGGCCTCTACCGCGACCCGAAGACGCTGAAGCCTATCGAATACTACTGCAAGCTTCCGCCCAATCCGGAAAACCGCATTTTCATCGTCGTCGACCCGATGCTGGCCACCGGCGGCTCCTCGGCGGCAGCGCTGACAATGCTGAAAAAGCACGGCGCGAAAAAGCTCGTACTGATGTGCCTTGTGTCTGCGCCGGAAGGCGTGCGCGTCATCAATCAAGAGCACCCCGACGTGCCGATCTACACAGCGGCGGTGGACGAGAAGCTCAACGACCACGGCTACATCGTTCCCGGCCTCGGCGACGCGGGTGACAGGATTTTCGGAACTTTGTAACTACCAGACTATCGCAAATAAAAAGCGTGGCTATGGCAGGATTGCCATAGCCACGCTTTTTATTTGCGATAGATCTTACTTCGCCGGCACAGTTACGGTCACCGTGCTGTCCTCGAAGAGGTCCTCCACCTTTTCGGCGGTTTTCGCTTCCTCAGGCAGTACTACGAGTTTTTTCGCATCGTTGTTCAGGGAAATCGTATAGCTCTTCATGTCGCTGTAATAAGCGATGCGCGTCAGGATGTCGTCGAGTTCCTTCGGCCACGTATGGGGCTGTTCCAGCGCGACGCGGGCCGTTTCCTGCACCACCGAGGAAAGGTTGTAGCTCATGGTGATGGTCTGCCAGGTCGATTTGTCCACGGTCCAGACATACCAGACATTGGCGCGGCGCATGCCCTGTTCCAGGCACGACATGAAGGTATTGTGCACTTCGGGATCGTCCGCGGTGCCCTTGTCGGGCGGATTCTGATTGCTGTAATTGGCGATCAGGTCTGCCATTTTATCGTTGTCAAGCTGCACCAGCATCGTGCGCTGAGCGTCGGTCTCGCGGAGCACCGTCACGGACTTGACCGACGAAATAATCTCTTCGACGTTCTGCTCGTCCGGCGTCGCAATCCCGTCGGCGGCGGCCGCCGCCAGCGTCGGCGTCTGGAATTTGAACCATTTCTTGTCCGGCTTGAAATAAATCGTCATTTCCTTTTTCTTTTGATCGAGGAAAAACGGAATCTTCCAATCTGACGTCTTGCCGTCGTCGCCGATAAAGACCACTTCGACGCCGCCGGTAATCTGGAGATTGTGTCCTTTCGTGTAACCGGTCATGCCCAGCTCCGCCCGGAGCGCCGGGACGAAGAACTGCAAATCCTGACGGAATACTTGCTTGGGATTCTGCACGGGTGCGGAGATTGCCTCGCGGAAAGCTTCCATACCGTCAATGGCGGGGGCTTCCTCCGCCGACGCCGTTCCAAGCATCATGGATCCGCACAACAGCGCGCCGGCAAAGACGCGTCCACCCCAATTGATCAATTTATTCATGTTTTTTCCTCCTGTTCATCGATTATTCGTGTCAGTGAAGTTTGTCCCCGAAATCACCGAAAAACGACTTGCAGATACGTTCGTACATTCCGTCCTGCGCCTCGTAATCCTCGCGGTCACGGTCGTCTTCGCGTCCGAAGATCATCTTGCCCGTTCGCGCATCGAAAACCTCGAAACTCATGTTGAGCGTCGAAACATCGACACGCCGTGGCGGATAAGTGACAGGCACCGTGATATAGTAATAATCGTTGACCCATCGGCCGTTGCGGTCACGGTAGCTGCGGTCGACACGTTTCTGTTCCCACACCGTACGCTCCGGCTGGATATAATAGCTGTTCTCCCATTTCAGCACGCGGCTGTTCACCCAAGCGTCCACCGCTTTCGATGCGTTCTCTTGGAAAAGCGCCACGGCTTTATCGGGGTCCGTCTTCGCCAACTGGTCGAGATCGACGCCGATAGCCAGCGACACACGCCGCCAAGCCTGCTCATACGTCACAACTTCGCATCCCATCTTCTTCGCGTATTCCGGGAAGTCGTTCGCGTACTTGTGCGCCTTCAGGTCGCTGCTGAAATTCACCGCCGAGAGGTCGACGTCGTAGACCAGCACCCGATGAACCTTGGAAAAGTCATAGGACTTATCCTTCCAGTCCGTCTTCTCCGCCGACGCAGCCTGCGGCAAGAGCGCCAGCCAAACGCCCAAGAGCAGCGCGCCGAGAACACGCCCTAAAAAGTTACGTTGTCTCATAAAACCCCTCCTTATGATAATAAAACTATATTTATATTATACCATTTTCGAGGTGAAAAATCCTCTGTTCTTTTTCCATGAAACATCCCAAGCGGACGACAGCTCGAACAAAAAAACACGGCGCGCAAAGGCTGCGCGCCATGTTTTGCATGCATGGTGCCTCAGAGTGGAATCCGACAGTATAGCATTTATATTCGATTTTGTGCTGCCACGACCTAAGCCAAACCAGCGCCGCCGATGCGCATAAATCATTCCCCGCGAGAGCGGGGATTTTTATTTTGCGAGCTGATATCCGCCATAAGCGCAAAGCGCCGAGACTATCTGCCATAAGAGGCGCTGGCGTTCGAGCTGGTTTTCGCGTTTCCGCCACTCGGCCTTCTGGGCCTCAATTTCCGCCCTCGTATCGGCCAAAAATTGATTCGCTTTCTGAATTGATTCGTAGGAGCTCAGCGATTCTGTTTTCGCAATCGTCAAGTCGTTCTTCAGTTTCGCGATTTCCTCTTTCTGCAGCCTCGATTCTTCCAAGAGCTGCATCAATTTCTCCTGTGCTTCGCTCGATGCCATCTGCGACTCTTCCAATAAGCTCCTCGCTTCGTTCAACGCTTGATCCGATTCGCTCCGCGCTGCCCTCGCTTCGAGTAATTCCTTCAATAGCTCGTTCAGTGCTTTCCGTTGCTCGGCGTTGTTCTGTTTCAACTCGTTCCAATCCTTCCTTGATACGAGTATCATATCCTCCTCCGTCCCGGCCACAGCTTCCGAGCAGAAACCAACAGACGAAAAAAACAAGCACAATGCCGCCAACGTAAAACAACCCACGCATAATTTTCTCTTTGTCCACATTTCACGCCCTCCCATTTCCCCAATTAAAAAGACACCGCCGAAGCGATGCCTTTTCATACTGTTTATGTTAAATGGTGTGGTACACCCTTTTCTGTAAACTCAACCAATCGCGCTTTTTCTTCTTTTCTGATTCTCTCAGCAAACTCCTTGATTTTGTTGCAAAGCCACATATAAGCCGTTCTTCCCTTTGAATAGTCAGCTTCTGCAAACATATTGATTCTTCCATCTTTCCGCAATTGCTCCACTTGCTCCATTGCTTTCCAATCGCCTACTGGGTATATTGCAAAAGTTGCCCCATTGTTTTTGTTTACAATGGAAAATGCGGGGATGTCGCTTGGCCCATCTGCAACATATACCATATTTATAAAATGTACACGCCGAAACTCTTCAGGCAGGGACGTATTAACTTCCACGCCATCCTGCTTGCCAACACCTTTGTTTATTTCAAACAGGGCGCGAGTTTTGGTTGTATTGTCTATCGTATATCCTACTTCCCCAATTATCTTATTTCCGTCTTTATCAGTCTCCTCAATAAATTCACACCCCCATATTCCGGAGGCAAATTCCGCCACCTTTGAGCCTTTGATAATCTCAGTTATTCCAGTACTAACAATGTAATGTTCAACTTTTATATCATATTCTTGATATATCGGTTCATTTTCAATCAGTTCCTTCGTTTCTGTAAAAATTTCTGGAATCCCTGAATAAAATTTTAGCTTCTTGCCAAATTCCTTCAGCTTTTGATTGTTTAGTCCTTTGAATTTTCCATCTTTAGTGTAATGTATGAAGTGGTTTAAATATACTGTTTCAGGATTTACCTTAACCCCCTGCTCATCCATATACTTCTTCGGAAGCGCATTGACTTCCTCCCAAAACTGTTTTGCATCAACTCCATACTCTTTGAAAATAGGCTCTTGCATATAACCGTCTATCAGTGTTTTATCAAAATCCCACACAATAGCGATTATATTTGCCACGGCAATCGCTCCCTTCTTTAAAGTGAAATGATTTTATCATACTACTTTATTTTTTTCAAATCGACAACAATTACTAATATTTTCTCAACGGCCACCATACTTCCATTATCAAATCTCGTAAGTATAATCGTACGCATGCCTTCCGATATAAATTATGCCAGCGTCCTCGTCGATTCTGTGGTATGTTGCCGGGAAGGTTGCCCGAAGCGATTCGTTCGGGCAGCGAGATTCATTCATGATATCCCGGATTTTCTTCAGCTCCGTATCGGACAGCGGCATTATACTTTTGACTCTCATACTGCCACCGCCCATTCGTCCGTTTCGTTGCGATACCAATTTGCTTTACCTGTCAGCGTGCCATTAT
>CACZOL010000185.1 GCA_902782705.1 uncultured Selenomonadaceae bacterium | reverse complement strand
TTCGACGAGGAGCTTGTGATGCCCGATCCGTCGCTTTCCGTCGCGCAGGGCGTTTTCGCGCCGCTGTCGAAGAATCTCAATTCTTACGCTATGTGTCAGATGGACGGCGTGCTGCGGAAGTACGGCTGCACGATAGATATGCCCTTCTCCAAGCTGAAAAAGAAGGTTCGGGATATCTTGCTCTATGGCTCGGGCGAGGAGTGCTTCGAGTACGGCTATGAGAATATGTACGGCGAGTATAAGGAATATTACAATCCTTTCGAGGGCGTCATGCCATTGCTTTCCCGTCGTTACCGCGAGGCGGAAAGCGACGAGATGCGCGAGAGCTACGAGAACTTCATGACGGTCACCCCCTGTCCGGTTTGCCATGGCGCACGCCTGAAGCCGGAGACGCTTGCTGTCACGGTGGGCGGCAAGAGCATTCACGAGGCGACGCAGCTCACGATCCGTGACGCGGACGAGTTTTTCTCGTCCCTGGATTTGACGCCCCGCGAGCAGAAAATCGCGGCGCAGATTTTGAAGGAAATCCATGCCCGCCTCGGGTTCCTTGTGCATGTGGGGCTCGACTATCTGACGCTTTCACGGGCGGCGGGGACGCTTTCCGGCGGCGAGGCGCAGCGCATTCGCCTCGCAACGCAGATCGGCTCGGGACTCGTCGGCGTGCTCTATATCCTTGACGAGCCGAGCATCGGGCTTCATCAGCGGGATAACGACCGTCTCTTGGACGCGCTGAAACGGCTGCGCGATCTCGGCAACACGCTGATTGTTGTCGAGCACGACGAAGACACGATGTATGCGGCGGATCAGATTATCGACATTGGTCCCGGCGCTGGCGAGCATGGCGGCGAGATTGTCGCGCAGGGGACGGCGGAGGAAGTCAAGCGCGTAGCGGCTTCGGTGACCGGGCAATATCTGAGCCGCAAGCGGTTCATTCCCGTACCCAAGACGCGGCGAGCAGGCAATGGAAATTTCATAGAGATTGTGGGCGCAGCGGAAAACAATCTGAAAAACCTGACCGTGCGTTTCCCGCTTGGCACATTGACTCTCGTCACGGGTGTTTCCGGCTCGGGCAAGAGCACGCTGGTCAACGAGATATTATACAAAGGGATAGCTGCGCGCCTTTACCGCGCAAAGGGAAAACCGGGGCGGCACAAAGTTATTCACGGCCTCGAGAATATCGATAAGATCGTTAATATCGACCAGTCGCCGATTGGTCGTACGCCGCGCTCGAACCCCGCGACCTATACGGGGGTGTTCGACGCGATCCGCCAGCTTTTCAGCGGCACGCCGGAGGCGAAGATCCGTGGTTACAAGGCGGGGCGGTTCAGCTTCAACGTGAAGGGCGGCCGATGTGAGGCTTGCCGCGGCGACGGCATCATCAAGATTGAGATGCATTTCCTGCCGGACGTTTACGTTCCCTGCGAAGTATGCAAGGGCGCACGTTACAACCGCGAGACGCTGGAAGTAACATACAAAGGGAAAACGATTTCCGACGTGCTGAACATGACCATCGACGAGGCGGTGGAATTCTTCGCCAACGTGCCGAGTATCGCCAGAAAGATGCAGGTGATCCAAGATGTAGGGCTGGGCTATGTGCGGCTCGGACAGCCCGCCACGACCCTTTCCGGCGGGGAGGCGCAGCGCGTGAAGCTCGCGACGGAGCTCTCCCGTCGCTCGACGGGGCGGACGCTCTATATCCTCGATGAGCCGACCACGGGGCTGCATACGGCGGATATCGAGAAGCTGCTCGTGATCTTGCAGCGGCTCGTGGATGGCGGCGACACGGTCATCGTCATCGAGCATAATCTCGACGTCGTCAAGTCGGCGGACTATATCATCGATCTCGGCCCGGAGGGCGGGGATAAAGGAGGAACGATCGTCGCGCAGGGTACGCCGGAAGAAATTGCAAAAGTCAAGAAATCCTATACGGGAAAATATTTGAAGCCCATGCTGAAAGAGAAACACTGATTTTGAGGAGGGGAGAAACGTGTCCAATATTGAGGAAAAGCTCGCGCTCCTTCCCGATTCTCCCGGCGTCTATATCATGAAAAATGCGCAGGGCAAGGTGATTTACGTCGGCAAGGCGGTGGTGCTGAAAAATCGCGTGCGGCAGTATTTCCAGAACACGAAGAGCCATTCGCCGAAGGTGCGCGTCATGGTGTCCCATATTGCCGACTTCGAGACAATCATGACAGCCTCGGAGGTCGAGGCGCTGATTCTCGAGTGCAACCTGATAAAAAAACATCGTCCGCGCTATAATATCAGTCTGAAAGACGACAAGACCTATCCGTATGTGAAGGTGACATTGGGGGACGCATATCCTCGTGTGATGTTGACGCGGCGGATCTTGAAAGATGGCGCGCGTTATTTCGGCCCCTATACAAACGTCGGCGCTGTGCATGAAAGCTTGAAGCTCCTGCGGCGTCTTTTCCCGATGCGCACTTGCAAGCACATGGACGTGGACAGGCCGTGTCTGGAATACCATATCAAGCGGTGTCTCGCGCCCTGCGTCGGCCTTGCGGATCCGGAGGAGTACCGCGATATGGTACGCTCCGTCTGTTTGTTCTTGGAAGGGCGGACTGACGAGGTTGAGAAGGCGTTGGAATCGCGAATGGAAGCGGCGGCGGGGAATTTGCAGTTCGAGCTGGCAGCGCGTCTTCGCGACCAGCTCAAGGCGGTGCGCCGCGTCGCGGAAAAGCAGAATATCGTGACTGGCTACGGCGATCAGGATGCGGTGGGCATGGCGCGGTCCGGCCTCGGCGTCTGCGTGCAGATGTTTCTTGTACGTGCGGGAAAGATGGTCGGACGAGAGCATTTCCATTTGTCGGGCAGCGAAGCGGAAAGCGACGAAGCGCTTCTTTCCGCGTTTTTGAAGCAGTATTATTATCGTGCTGCGTTTATTCCCAAGGAAATCTTACTTCCCTGTCCGATCGCGGAGCAGGCCGTCATCGAGGAATGGTTGACGGAACGGAAGGGCGCCAAGGTTTCGCTGCAGCTGCCCCAGCGCGGGCAGAAGCACGAAATCGTGCAGATGGCGGAGAAGAACGCGGAAAAATATCTTGCGGACGAAGCGGCGCGCATCCAGACGGCCACAGCGCAGACCGAGGGGGCAGTAGAGGAGTTGGGACGCGCGCTCGGCCTCGCGAAAAAACCATGGCGCATGGAATGCTTTGATATTTCTCATATCCAAGGTGCGGAAACCGTAGCCTCAATGGTCGTGTTCGAGGGCGGCGCGCCGAAAAAATCGGACTACCGCCGATTCAAGATCAAAAGCGCGGAGGGAAAACCGGACGACTTCTTGTCCATGCGCGAAGTCACGACGCGGCGTTACGGAAAGCCGGACGTGGAAGATATGCCGGACCTGATTGTCATTGACGGTGGGCTCGGGCAGCTCAGTTCGGCGCTTTCGATTATTCGCGGCGCGGGGCATACGACGCCCGTGATCGGTCTTGCCAAGCAATTTGAATTGATTTTCGTCGAAGGGAAAAGCGAGCCCGTAGAGCTTCCGCGTCACAGCCAGGCCCTTTATTTAATGCAGCGCATACGTGACGAAGCGCATCGCTTTGCGATCACGTATCATCGGAAACTCAGGGGGAAACGCAATCTCGTCTCGGTGCTCGACCATGTGGAGGGCATCGGTCCGACGAGACGGAAAGCGCTCTGGGCGCATTTCGGAAATTTGGAAAAGATCAAGGCGGCGACTGTGGATGAGCTCGCCGCTGTGAAGGGGATGAACCGACCGTCGGCGCAGGCGGTTTACAATTTCTTTGCCGTGCAAAAAGGAAAAGAATAAGCATACACTTGTGAGAAAGGCGGATTCGTGTGGGCGTTTATGCAACGAATGCGTATGGGCATTGGGCCAACGTGGAGCTAACAAAAGATTGTGGAACGATTCCTTTTCTATTGCATAAATTTTATGGTTATGATGCAATCCTTTTCGGGCAGAAAGCGGGAGAGTATCCAAATCAGCAATATATTCCCGGGGTGCGTTTGGATTTCTTACCGTCGGGCGAAAATTATATCCAATACCAATGTGAATACATCGAGGCGAATCATCAACAAATGGACGTCCTGTTGCTTCATGGTCCGTACCCGATGTATATTCCTTTGTTGCGGACGTATCGCCGCCTGCGAGCGGACGGACGCGTATATTTGGCTTTAGATGCAAATTCGTATTGGATGGATTCGATTGCATGGGATACGCAAGATTTTCGCTGGTTATTGAATAATTGCGACGTCATAGCGACAAGCTGCCGCGCCATGCAAAGGTATCTGAACAGAAAATGGCCGTGTACGGTGCATTATATTCCCAACGGATTTTATAATTATTCGCGTGCCGATTTGACAGTAGATTATTCGCAGAAAGAAAATACGATTTTGACAGTCGGACGCATCGGTTCAGGGCAAAAAAATTCCGGGCTGCTTTTATATTCGTTTCTCATGATTGCCGATCGGCTTCCTTCATGGAAAGTGAAATTTGTAGGGACAATCGAGCCGTCGTTTCGTTCGGAAATCGAGCGCCTGCTCAGTCGGTATCCTTCCGCATCGCAACAAGTTGAATTTACGGGGCCGATTCTTGACCGGGCAATTTTGATGTCGGAATACAAAAAAGCTAAAATATTTGCATTGACTTCGGTTTTTGAGGGCGGTTCTCCCAATGTGTTTGCGGAAGCGTTGTTTGGCGGGTGTTATATTGTGACGTCGGCGATTGACGCCGCAGAGGATATGGTGGATGATGGGCGCTGTGGCGTTATCTGTCATGAAGATCATCTATTCTCGTCGACGCTTTTGCAGATAGCAACGGACGATGAACGATTGCGAACCGGAAGCGCTCATGCCGTTGCATATGGACATAGATCGTTTGATTTTTGCCGGATTATCCGTCAAGTGCATTATTTGTTGTTCGGGGAGGCATAAGCGTATGGAAAAGATAGAAGTCATATACGACTATACCGACCTCAGAGCAGACTTGGTAACAGAAAAAGGAGATCGAGTATCTATACTGACCGGGGGGCGTGGGAGAAACTACAGTGCGGTTCCTTTGCATAAGCTGCTTCCGACGCATGTACAGCCGGTATTGTCTGATTGGCTGGAGAATACCTTAAGGCAGATGGAAGAACAGGGGATTTCCTTATTGTGGCAAATTGCGTTTTGCTTATTGGCGGAACAATTGATGAGAAAATATCGGGCGGTTTCCGTTTATTTGTCGACGGGGGCGGAACAAAGCGTGATAGATTTCATGCAATCGGCGATTCGATATTTTCATTCAAAAAATCAAATATATACGTCGCTCAATGGGCAGGAGCGTTTTTTTGACGCGGCGATTTTTATGCAGGATGATAAGGCGATATTTGAGAAAACGCCTATACGCCCTGGTGGGCGAGTCGTTTGCTTCGCAGAAGAGCCCTTTTTCATGGATGAGGAATCATGGGAGGATTTTCAGTGTTTTCAAACGCAGCAGGGATATGTTCAAACGGCTGGACTTCGGGTAAAGAAGCCGGGGTATTTTGGCCGTGATGAAGAAAAGCATAAGGCGTGGGATGAATTCTTGGAGTCGGTCACGGAATTGTCCGAGCTTTTACGGTCATTGTCTTTTTTTACTGATGTGGAATTAGATGCGTTAATTCGTCAGATTGGAGCGCTTGAAAGAATTATAGCGTCCTTATATGACGATTTGGTTGGATGCGACGATATTAAGTATAATTTGAATCTCGTCAAAGAAGCGGTCATTCATTACCGTCTAGCGGAGCAACAAGAAAAATCTATATGGGAAGATGTATGTTGTGAAAGAGTAAGAAATCTGGTTGTTTCCTGATTTTGGACGTTCATTGCACAAAAAATCCCTCGACGAATGTCGAGGGATTTTGCTTTGGAGTTGAGAATTAGGCTTTGCCGTTGCAGCCGAGCACGTGGACGAGTTTGTGCTTAACAATCTCTTTGATATTCTCGCGCGCAGGGCCGAGATATTCGCGCGGATCGAAAGCTGCCGGATGCGCCGCCATGTATTCGCGGATGCCTGCGGTCAAGCCGAGGCGCAGGTCGGAGTCGATGTTGATTTTGCAGACCGCCGATTTCGCAGCGCGGCGGAGCTGATCCTCAGGAATGCCGATGGCGTCGTCCAAAGCGCCGCCGTTGTCGTTGATGATCTTGACGAATTTCGGGACGACGGAGGAAGCGCCGTGCAGTACGATCGGGAAGTTCGGCAGACGCTTCTCGATTTCCGCGAGAATGTCGAAACGCAGCTCGGGCGGTACGAGTACGCCTTCCGCGTTGCGCGTGCACTGGGACGGCTTGAATTTGAAAGCGCCGTGGCTCGTGCCGATGGCGATGGCGAGGGAGTCGACGCCGGTTTTTTCGACGAACTCCTGTACTTCCTCGGGGCGCGTATAGGAAGCGTCTTCAGCTTTGACGTTGACGTCATCCTCGATGCCGGCCAATTTGCCGAGTTCGCCTTCCACGACGACGCCTTTTGAATGCGCGTACTCGACTACCTTTTTCGTTACCGCGATGTTATCTTCGAAGCTGAGCTTGGAGCCGTCGATCATGACGGAGGTAAAGCCGTCGTCGACGCAGGACTTGCAGATGTCAAAATCCGCGCCGTGGTCCAGATGGAGGCAAATCGGCAAATCCGTATCTTCAAGAGCCGCTTTGACAAGATGGACGAGGTAGGCGGGTTTTGCATATTTGCGTGCGCCTGCGGAAACCTGAAGAATCAGCGGCGCGTTTTCTTCTTTCGCCGCTTCGGTGATTCCCTGAATGATTTCCATGTTGTTGACGTTGAAAGCGCCGATGGCATATCCGCCAGCGTAAGCTTTCTTGAACATTTCCGTCGATGTGACCAATGGCATTTGAATACCCCCTTAAATTTTAATTGCGTGAATCTTTTTTAATTATATCATGTTCATGATAATAGGTCTAGTTTCGTGTTTCTTCCATAGAATTGACAATACGCGCGCTTTGATTTAGAATCTAATGTATAATATTGAAATTGTCTCCGTTTTCCTGTGCGAAATGGAGAAAACATAGAAGTATCAATGGTTCGCCGCTTTTTTCTTTGCGGCGTTGTTTGTGTGTCGATGGGAGGAAAAACGGTCATGATGGGGGCAGCGCTCAAGGCCGAAAGAGAAAAAAGAGGCTTGACATTAAAAGATATTGAGCATGAGACGAGTATTCGCGCTGCGTATCTGGATGCGTTGGAGAATGGCCGATACGACGTTTTGCCGAGCGAAGTGTACGTGAAAGGCTTCATCCGTAATTACGCGGAATTTTTGCATTTGAACGCGGAAAAACTGGTGCAGGAGTATCGGGAGGAGATTCACGGCTCGGACGTGGAGCCGATTGTGCAGACGACGCCGGCGTCGACTTCCATCGTCAATGAACGCGCGCCGTTTTCTTCCGGTTCCGATTTTCACGAGCGGGTGGAGAAGTCGCATGGAAAACAGATTGTCGCGTTCTTGGTCGCGGCGGTCGTGATTGCTTTCGTGGGCAGTATTTATTATTTCTTCGGTGAAGATCCTTCCGCGCCGAAGCCGCAGACGACGGCGCAGCAAACCGGGACGCCGAAGCCGCAGACGACGCAGCCGTCCGCACAGAATACGCAAACGCAGCCGCAGCAACAGACGACGCCTGCGATGCAGAACCAGCCTGGGCAGACGACGCAGCCGTCCGTGCAAAATCAACAAAGCCAGCCGACGCAGCCGTCGACTATCGAAAATACGGTAAGCGCGGCGGCGGGCCAGGCGGACGTGACGGCGAAATTTACGGGACGCTGCTGGGTTCAGGCGGCTGCCGACGGCAAAGTGATTTATGAAGGCATGGCGGAAGCGAATCAGACGCTGCACTGGACGGGCAAGAAAGAAGTCGTCGTTACGGCCGGAAACGCGGGAGCCATAGACGTCACATACAACGGGCAACGCATCGGCAAGCTCGGCAAAGACGGCGCCGTCGTCGAGAAAAAATTCTCCAACGGGAAAATCGAGGACGTCAAGTAATATATTCGGAGACAGGGCATGAATGCTTTTTTGCCGATGACAAAACAGGATATGGCGGAGCGGGGCTGGGATACGCTGGATTTTATTTTCGTGTCCGGAGACGCTTATGTCGATCATCCGAGCTTCGGACCGGCCATACTCTGCCGCCTTCTTGAGAAGCACGGATACCGGGTGGGTATTATCGCACAGCCGGACTGGCGCGGAAGAGAAGATTTCTGCCAGCTGGGCCGTCCCCGGCTGGCTTTTCTCGTTTCGAGCGGGAATATGGATTCCATGCTCAATCAATTTACGGCGGCAAAAAAGCGGCGGCGAGAAGACGCATATTCGCCGGGCGGGAAAACGGGGATGCGCCCTGCGCGCGCGGTGGTCGTCTATGCGAACCGTTTACGCGAAATATGGCCGGACGTACCCGTCGTTATCGGCGGCGTCGAGGCGAGCCTTCGTCGTTTGGCACATTACGATTATTGGACAGACAGCGTGCGGCGCTCCGTGCTGATGGACAGCGGCGCGAATCTTCTCGTCTACGGTATGGGCGAGCGGCAAATCCTGGAAATTGCCGCGGAGCTTCATCGGGGAACGCCGATCGACGCGATTCAGGATGTGCGCGGCACTTGCTTTCGCGTGCCGGATTTTGATTACGTTTACGATTACTTGCAATTGCCGTCTTTCGACGAGGTGAAAGCGGACAAGAAGGCGTTTGCCGAGGCGTTCAAGCTTGAATATCTGGAGCAGGACGCGATTCGGGGGCGCCGCCTCGTCCAGCAAAACGGGGAAGCCTGCGTCGTGCAGAATCCTCCGGCGTTGCCGCTTTCCGAGGAGGAAATGGACGAGATCTATGATCTTCCGTATACGCGGACGTATCATTCGCGTTATGAGGCAGAGGGCGGCGTTCCCGCGCTTCGCGAGGTGCAGTTCAGCATCGTCAGTCATCGGGGTTGTTTCGGCGGCTGCCATTTTTGCGCAATCGTTTCCCATCAGGGACGGATTATCCAAAGGCGAAGCCACGATTCGATTTTGCGCGAGGCGGCGCTTCTGACGAGGCTTCCCGATTTCAAAGGATATATTCACGACGTCGGCGGCCCCACGGCGAATTTTCGCAGGCCATCCTGCGACGACCAGCTTTCGCGCGGAACGTGCCGGGGAAAAGAATGCCTTTCGCCGACGCCGTGCGGCAAATTGATTGCCGACCACAGCGATTATCTGGCGCTTTTGAAAAAACTGCGGGCCGTGCCTGGCATCAAGAAGGTTTTTATCCGGTCCGGCGTCCGTTTCGACTATCTGCTGCTTGCAAAGGATGAGTTCCTTGCGACCGTTTGCAAGCATCATATCAGCGGGCAGCTGAAGATCGCGCCGGAGCATATCAGCGACCGTGTGACGCGCCTGATGGGGAAATCCGGCCGCGAAACGTACCTGCGCTTCGCGGAGCGTTTTCGGCGGATCAACGAAAAAATCGGGAAGAAACAGTATCTCGTGCCGTATTTCATGTCGAGCCACCCGGGCGCGACGCTTGCGGACGCAGTGGAGCTTGCGGAGTTCATTCGCGATCTTGGCTATCGCCCTGAGCAGGTGCAGGATTTCATACCGACGCCGGGGACGCTTTCGACTGCGATGTATTACACGGGAATCCACCCGCTGACGGGCGAGAAAGTCTATACGGCGAGGCAATCAGACGAAAAACGGCGGCAGCGTGCGCTGATGCAATACTGGCTGCCGCGAAATCGGGCGACGGTGCGGGAGGCGCTTCGACTTGCGCATCGCGAGGATTTGATCGGGAATGGGAAAAAATGCCTTGTGCCGCCGGAGGACGGGGGCGCAAAAAGGAATCGTCATATCAAGAAGAAATGAAGGTGCGGGAAAATGAGATGCCCCTATTGCAAAGAACTGGACAGCCGCGTCATTGATTCGCGGGCGGCGGACGACGGGAATTCGATTCGCAGGCGGCGTGAGTGCACGTCCTGCAGCCGTCGCTTCACGACATACGAAGTCGTGGAAAAAATGCCTCTGATGGTCATCAAGAACGACGGCAGGCGCGTCGTCTTTGAGAAGGACAAGTTGCTGAACGGACTGATTCGTTCCTGCGAAAAACGAAATATTGCCACGGACCGGATCGTGACTTTGGCGGACGAGATCGAGCGCGAACTTCGCAATACGATGGATCGGGAAGTTACGACAAAGGCGATCGGCGAGCTCGTCATGGAAAAACTTAAGAATTTTGACGAAGTCGCTTATATCCGTTTCGCGTCCGTGTATCGGAAGTTCGCTGACATCAGCATGTTCAAGGAAGAGCTGGAGGAATTGCTTCGCGAAAAGACGGGAAAATAAAAGTATGGCGCTAAACTGGAAATTGAAGGAAGCGCTTGCGGCGCGCCTCGCCCGGGAAAAGGGGTATTATCTCCATTCGGCGGGCGGGCGCACGCGGTTTGCGCTTGCATATCCGAATTCGTACTTCGTCGGCATGTCGAATCTCGGCTTTCATATCATTTATGACGTTTTGAATCGCAGGACGGACACGGCGTGCGAGCGTTTTTTTTTGCCCGAGCGACGGGAATTCGAAGAATATGTGCGGACGCGGACTCCGCTTCTGAGCATGGAGACGCAGACGCCGCTTTCGGAGTTTGCCGTCGTCGGCTTTGCCGTGTCCTTTGAGATGGATTATTTCCATCTTCTCGACATGTTGGAAGCGGGACGCGTGCCGCTTCTCGCAGCGGAGCGCGACGAGAGAACACCGCTCGTGATCGCGGGCGGCCCGTGCGCGACATTCAATCCGGAGCCCTTATCCCCGTTCGTGGACGCGTTCATCATCGGCGAAGGCGAGGAAACCGTCGGACGCTTCATGGACGCGTACCATGCGGCGAAAGACGATGGGGCGTCAAGAGCGGAAATCTTGCGCCTTCTTTCGCGCGTGCCGGGCGTTTACGTGCCGTCGCTTTACGAGCATATCTATAACGACTCGGGGGAATTGGACGTGATCCGCCCCATCGGGGACGCGCCCGCGCAGGTCGAGCGCCAATGGGTGAAGAATCTCGACGACTATCCGGCGCATACGGTGGTTGTGACCGACGAGACGGAATTCGATATGTATTTGATCGAGACTGCGCGCGGGTGCGGCCGCCATTGTCGTTTCTGCATGGCGGGTTATTGCTTCCGCAAGCCGCGCAATCGCTCCCTTTCCGTTTTGAAAGACGCCGTGAAGGCGGCAAAGGTTTACGAAAAACGGATCGGCCTGATGGGGGCGGCGATTTCCGACCATCCGGAGATCGACGCGCTTTCCGAGTATATCCTTGCGGAAAACATGACGATGTCGGTGGCGTCGTTCCGTGCGGACTCTGTGACGGAGACGTTGGTGCGCTCGTTGGCCGAGAGCGGCATGAAGACGATCACACTGGCGCCGGAGGCGGGCAGCGTGAAAATGCGCGCCGTCGTCAACAAGGGCATCGAGGAAGAGCACCTTTTCCGCGCGATGGATCTCGGCATGGCGGCGGGAATCCGCCATTACCGTCTGTATATCATGATCGGTCTGCCGCAGGAGACGGAGGAAGACGTGGACGCGATTGCGGCGCTGACAGGGCGGCTCAAAGACTATCTGGAGCGAAACGACAGCCGAAGCACGCTGAAGCTTAGCGTCAATCCGTTCATCCCGAAACCGTTCACGCCGTTCCAGTGGACGGCGATGGCCGATAAGAAATATATCGAGGCGGCGTTGAAGCGGCTGAAAAAATCGCTGCTTTCGCGCAAAGGCGTCGAGCTGATTGCCGAGCCGCCGAAGTCCGCGTATATCCAAGCCGTCTTGGCACGCGGCGATCGCCGCGTGGGGCGGGCGCTGTACCGCGCGCATACGATGGGCGGCGCAAAAGCCTTTCGGCAAGCGATGAAAGCAGAGGGACTGGAAGAAGCGTATTACATTTTCCGTGCATACGGGGCGCAAGACGTTTTGCCGTGGGATGTTCTCGATATGGGCGTGAAAAAAGAGTATCTGTATGAGGAATGGAAGCGCGCCGAGCGGCTGGAGACGACGATCCCCTGTTTTGACGGGTGCAGGCGCTGCGGCGTGTGCGATTGACATGATGGGGTAACGATGGCTTTTTTGTTGCATAAAGACGATAACGGCGCGGAAAGATACGGAACGTTTTCGGTTTTTCCGGAGGATACGGTAATTCATGCCATATCTGCGCGATTCGGCGGCATGAGCCAAGCGCCGTATGATTCGATGAATCTGGCTCTGCACGTCGGCGACGACGCGGCAGACGTCATAGAAAACCGCCGCCGCTTCCTGGACATGCTCGGGCTGGATTTCAATCGACTGACGACACCGGAGCAGGTACACGGCGACCATATCGTGCGCGTCGGCGATGTCGAGGCGGGACGCGGAAGGTTTTCTTACGCGGATGCGATTTCGGCAACGGACGCGCTGATGACGGACGTACCGGGTGTTCCGCTCATGCTTTGCTTCGCGGACTGTACGCCGATCCTTCTTTTCGATCCGGTGCATCGCGCGGCGGCAGTCGCACACGGCGGCTGGAAGGGGACGGTGCGCTCCATTGCGGCGAAAACGGTGCGTGCGATGGCGGACGCTTTCGGCACGCGCCCCGAGGATTGCCTCGCGGCAATTGGCCCCGCGATTGGACCGTGCTGTTATGAGGTCGGCGGCGAGGTGGCGGAAGAATTCCGCAAAGCGTTTCCGCAATTTGCAGACGAGATCATCATAGAAAAAGACGGGAAGATCCATCTCGATTTGTGGAATATCAATCGGCTGCAGTTGGAAGAAGCGGGGATATTGCCTGCGCATGTCGATGTGGCAGGCGTTTGTACTTCGTGCCATGCCCGCACGTTTTTTTCGTATCGCGCGGAAGGTCCGGCGACGGGACGTATCGCGGCGGTCATGGCAGTAAAGTGAAGGAGAGGTAGAACATGAGCGAGATAGCAGAGAAGCTTCATGCGGTAGAACGGGAAATAGAGGCGGTAAAGGAGAATCGCCGCGCGGGAAAAGACGAGCCCGTCGGACTGATTGCCGTGACGAAAAATCACGGCGTCGAGGCCATGCGGGAAGCCATCGATGCGGGTGCGGCCATCATCGGCGAGAACCGCGTGCAGGAAGCGGCGCAAAAGAAAGAGACGCTCGACCGCGAGGTTATATGGCATCTGATCGGGCATTTACAGACGAACAAGGCGAAGCAGGCCGTCCGGCTGTTTGACCTGATTCATTCCGTGGACAGCGAGCATCTGCTGACGGCAGTGAACGAGGCTGCACAGAAAATCCACAAAGTGCAGGACATCTTGATCCAGGTCAATCTGGCCAAGGAAGACAGCAAATTCGGGATCTACAAGGAAGACTTGCCGATCCTGCTGCAAAAGGCGGACATGATGAAAAATGTGCATTTGACGGGTCTCATGTGTATCGCGCCGAATTATGAGGACGTGGAGGAATGCCGTCCGTTGTTCCGTGAGATGCGTGAGATTTTCGACCGCCTGAAAGCGTTCCCGCTGTTCTCGTCCGAGATGAAATACCTGTCGATGGGCATGACGCACGATTACAAGATCGCCGTCGAAGAAGGGGCGAATCTCGTCCGCGTCGGCACGGCGATTTTCGGAGAGAGGCATTATTGAAATCAGTGAATCGGATGCAGGGCCGCCCGTTTTGCGGGCGGCTTTTCTGTGCCTTTTTGCAAAAAAATATGGAGTTTCTGCGGAAAATATGCGTTTTCGATGCAAAAAAGGCTTGCGGGAGCGGATTTGTCTGCTATAATAAGATTAATGCAATATGCCACAAGGTAAATGTCTGCAAGGGGGAAGTATGGCATGGGGTTCATGAAGAAATTTTGCGGGAAATTGGGGATTTCGGACGCAGAAGACAACGAAGAACTGATGGAAGAATTTGAAGACGTCGAAGAAAAGGCGCAGGAATCGTCGACACGTGAGACGGCCACGCTGAAAGACAGGAGGCATGCGGCCGCTCCGTCGAATGTCATCGACCTGCAATCCGCGATGAACAGCGGAACTTCGCGCTCGAAGATGAAGGTCGTCGTCATCGAGCCGAAATCCTTCGACGACGTGCAGCAGGTAGCGAACAGCCTGAAGGAAAAGAAGCCCGTCGTCATCAATTTCGAGCATACGGACGCGGAGGTTGCGCATCGCATTATCGATTTCATCAGCGGCACGACCTACGCGATCGCCGGCGACATCAAGAAACTCGGACATAACGTGTTCCTCTGCGCGCCGAGCAACGTCAGCGTTTCCTACACGCAAGAGCGCGGCTCCATTTCGACGGATATGTCGTGGATGAAGAAGTAGGGGGCGCTTGCATGTCGGAAAGAATCGGATTCATCGGCGGCGGCATGATGGCTTCGGCAATCGTGGCCGGGCTGGTGGAACGTATGGGACATAATCCTGACGATATTTTCGTATCAGATCTGAGCGAGGAACGCTGCGCATTTTTGCGTGAGACGTATCACGTTCATGCGACGGTGGGCGCGGACGGGTTCTTGCCGAAGATCGATACTTTGGTGCTGGCGGTGAAGCCGCAGGCGGCGCAGAAGGCGATGCAGGATACCGCGCCGAAGACGCCGGAGAAGACGGTCGTGATGTCGATCGTGGCGGGACTGACGCTGGCGTCGCTGGAGAAATTTTTCCAGAAGCAGCCGGTTGTGCGCGTCATGCCGAATACGCCGCTTTCGGTCGGCGCGGGCATGTCCGCGTATGCCTTGAACGAGAAGGCGGAGCAGGCGGACGTAAGCTTCGTCGAAAAGATCCTTTCCGCCTGCGGACGGGCGGTCAGGGTACAGGAATCGATGATGAACGCGGTGACGGGCCTTTCGGGCAGCGGTCCCGCATACGGCTTCCTGATGATTGACGCGCTTTCCGACGGCGGCGTGATGGCGGGACTGCCCCGCGACACGGCGACGCTTCTCGCGGCGCAGACAATGCTTGGCGCGGCACAGATGGTGCTTGCGACGGGCAAACACCCTGACGTCCTGCGCGACCAAGTGACGTCGCCCGCCGGAACGACGATCGCAGGCGTGCGCGTGATGGAGCGCGGAGGCGTCCGCGGCGCGCTGATTGACGCAGTACTGGCGGCGACGGAGCGTTCGGAGGAGCTGGGCAAGACGAAATGACGACGGCTCGTGAAAAAATTACAAGATTCTACCGTGGAACGGAAGGAGAAGAGATTGCTGCGCGCCTCGTCGATCTGGCGGAGCAAGCGGTACGGTCGCGAAAATTTCGCGCCTCGGATTTTCTCGATCCTTACGGGCAGGAAATTGCGGAGACGGTGGCGGCAAATTTCGACGGTGTGACCGTGCTTTTTGACGGCGGCTACGTCGGCGCGGAGCGGCAAAAGGCCGTGTTCGTGCATCGGGATTTCGGCGGCGCGCCGTCTTTTGATATTGCGGCGGTGCGCGCGGAATGGAACGCGGAGTTTGCGCATTTGACGCACAGAGACATTCTGGGCTCGCTCACAGGGCTCGGCGTCGAGCGCGACAGGATCGGGGATATCCTCGTGTCGGCGGGCGCGGCGCGCGCGCTGACCGACTGGAAGATGGCGGACTTCCTGATCGCGGAATGGACGACGATCGGCGCGGCGCATGTGAAAGTGGAAATGGACGATGCGGCGACGATTGCGCCCCGCGAGGAACGCACGAAAGAGATCAGCGCGACGGTCGCTTCTTTGCGGGCGGATTCGGTAGCGGCGGCGGGGTTCGGCATTTCGCGGAGCCGCGCCGCCTCCGATATTGAATCGGAGAAACTGAAGCTGAACTGGCAGCCGGTGAAGAACCCGTCGCAGGCGGTCAAGGAAGGGGACGTCTTTTCCATGCGCGGCCGCGGCCGTGTGGAGGTTGTCGAGGTGCGCGGGAAAACGAAAAAAGGACGTATCGGAATCTCGCTTCGGCGGTATTTATAAGGGAAATTTTGAAATGGAGGCGAGGCGTATGCTGACGCCGGCGGATATACACAATAAAGAATTCCGCAGCGGGTTTCGCGGCTACAATGAGGAAGAGGTCGACGATTTCCTCGACGAAGTGATCGAGAGCGTCGAGGAGATGACAAAGCGGATTGCCAAGCTGGAAGACGATCTTTTGCTGGAGCGAAAGAAATTATCCCAGTATCAGGAAATGGAGTCGAAGCTGAAAGAGACGCTGGACGTCGCGCAAAAGACGGCGGACGAGGTGGTGGAGAGCGCCAAAGTTCGCGTCGAGGAAATGGAACGCGCGGCAAAAGAGGATTGTGACCGTCTCCGTCACCAAACGGAAATGGCAATCCAGCGCCGTATGGAGGACGCGACGGCGAAAGTCCGCGAGCAGCAAGAACTGTATGAAGCGGGCGTCGCACGGGAGCGGCAGTTCATGGTGCGGCTTCGTTCTTTGCTCCGTTCGGAACTGGCAATCTTGAACGCGGACGGACTTGCGGAAATCATCGGAACGGCCGACGATGAAAAGACGACTGCTGCGGAGGCGAAAGAAAGCGCAGCCGTTTCGGAGCAGGAAACGCTTGTAATGAACGGGTGGAACAACCGATTCAACGAAGGCCCCGTGGAAACGGATGCGCGCGTGCTCGCGCAGCAGCGGGAAGCAGATAGGCTGAAAACGGAATGAGCGGCATCTTTTCGTTACCGGTATCGGCCATCGTCATCTTACTCGTTGCGGTCGACCAAGCGGTAAAGATTTTCGTTGCGCAGACCATGCGTCTCGGGGAATCGATTCCTGTGTGGGCGGGCGTTTTTCACATCACCTATATCGAAAATCCGGGGGCGGCGTTCGGCATGTTCGCGAATCAGCGATGGGCGTTCATCCTTGCGGGCGTTGTTGTGATCGCTGCGTTGTGCGTCATGTATCGGCGCATATCGAATCTGCAGGGCTTCGCGCGATGGGGCACGGCGCTCCTGATGGGCGGCGCCGTCGGCAATCTGATTGACCGTGTGCGGCTGGGCTCCGTTATCGATTTTTTTGATTTTCGGATCTGGCCTGTTTTCAATATCGCGGATATAGGGATATGCGTGGGTGTTGCCTGTCTGATATATGCGCTTTTGCAGGACGAGGAGAAGGAGCAGGAATGACGGAGTACACGGCGGAGCGTGATGAAGAGCGGCTCGACGTTTTTCTGGCGCGCATGGACGAGACGTTTTCGCGTTCGCGTATCCAGCGGCTGATTTCCGAAGGGCGCGTTACGGTCGGCGGACGCACGGGCAAACCTGTAAAAGCGAATTATCGGCTGACGGCGGGCGAGACGATCTCGGTAGACGTGCCGGAGCCGGAGACGATCGACGTCGTGCCGGAAGAAATCCCGCTGGATATTCTGTATGAAGACGAAGACGCCGTCGTTGTGAATAAGGCGCGCGGCATGGTCGTTCACCCGGCGGCAGGCGTGTCACACGGGACGCTGGTGAACGCGCTGCTTGCGCACTGCACGGATTTGTCGGGCATCAACGGAGCGCTCCGTCCCGGCATCGTGCATCGTCTGGATAAAGATACGTCGGGCGTGATGATTGCGGCGAAAAATGATGCGGCGCATCGCTCCTTGGCGGAGCAGATACAGGAAAAGACCGCGCACCGCACATATTGGGCCATTCTCACGGGAAATATCCGCGAGGACGAGGGCGTGATCCACGGCGCCATCGGGCGCAGCCCGAAAGACCGGCAAAAAATGGCGGTAGTGCGCGAGAACGGGAAAGACGCGACGACAAAGTTCCGCGTGCTGGAGCGGTTTGGCGAGTATACATTGGCAGAATGCCGGCTTTTGACAGGACGCACGCATCAGATTCGCGTGCACATGGCATATATCGGTCATCCGGTCGTGGGCGACCCCAAATACGGTGCAAAGAAATGTCCGTTTGCGATTACGGGACAGGCGCTGCATTCCAAGACGCTTTCTTTTATCCACCCGCGCACGGGCGAGAGAATGGAATTTGAGGCGCCCTTGCCGGAAGATATGGAAAAAATACTTAGTACGCTTCGCAAAAAACGTTGACGGGAGATGATGAGAGACATGAAAAAACGAATCGAGAAAACAGTGCTGATGGACGCGGACGGCGTTCGGCGCGCCCTTACGCGTATCGCCCATGAAATCGTAGAAAAGAATAAAGGCGTGGAAAATCTGATTCTCGTCGGAATACGGACCCGTGGCGTGCCGCTTTCGGAGCGCATCGCGGGGGAAATCGAGAAGATCGAGAATGTCCGTCCGCCCATCGGCGTCCTGGACATCACCCTGTACCGCGACGATCTTTCGACGATGGATTATCAGCCGATCGTGCGCCCGACGGAAATGCCGGTTGACATCGGCGGCAAAACGATCGTTTTGGTCGACGACGTGCTCTTTACCGGCAGGACGATCCGTTCCGCCTTGGACGCACTGATGGACATGGGCCGCCCGCGCAGCATCCAGCTCGCCGTGCTCATCGACCGGGGACATCGGGAACTTCCGATACGCGCCGACTTTGTCGGCAAGAACGTACCGACAGCCGCGAAAGAAACCGTCAGCGTACAGCTTGCGGAAATGGACGAAGAAGAAAAAGTCATTCTTGGCGAATTCGTGGAAGAATAAGAACAAGCCCGTGTGAAAACACGGGCTTGTTTTATGGCGGCGATTCCTTAAGCGTCCCCGACGGGGCGCTTTTCTTCTTTTATCTGGATTACCATCAGTTTTGCGATACGCGCTCGGTCGAGACGCAGGATTTCAAAAGTGAACTCGTTCCATACGCATTTTTCGCCGACTTGCGGGATATAGCCGAAATAGGAGGTCAGGAACCCGCCCATCGTTTGATAGTGGTCCTTGATTTCGTTCGGCAATTCTTCGACGTCGAACTTTTCCTTGAAATCGTCGATACTGCAAAGACCGTCGATATACCAGGAGTTCTCGGAACGCGGCGTGATCTGCGGATTTTCCGGCTCGTCCTGCCGCTCGATGTCGCCGATGATCTCTTCGGCGATATCGCCGAGCGTGATGAAGCCGATGACGCCGCCGTATTCGTCGAGCACGGCGGCCTCGTGGACGCTGCTCTCGCGGAATTTTTCGAGCACGCGGAAAGTCTCCATCGCGCGCGGGACGAAGAGCGGTTTCTTGATGAAAGAAGAAAGCTGGATCGCTTTCTTGTCGATGGCGGCATTCAGCAAATCCTTGGCGTAGATGACGCCGAGGAAATTGTCGAGGCTTCCGTCGCCGACGGGGAAAACCGTGTCCGCGCTCTTTTGGATCAGGCGTAGGTTGTACTCGGTCGGGTCGTTGATATCGAGCCAATTCATCGTGAGGCGCGGCGTCATCAGCGAGTAGGCCGTTTGGTCGCTCATGTGGAAGATGCGGTCCACCATGTCCTGCTCGGTCTTCTCGAAGATGCCGTCTTCCGTGCCCTGCTCGATCAGGTCCTTGACCTCGTCCTCGGTGACGGCGTCGTCGATATGAGGATTGACGCCGAGAAGCAGCATGACTGCGTTTGCGGAGGTCGACAGGAAAGCGACGAAGGGCCGCGCGATGAGCTCCATCGCGGTCAGCGTGCGGGCATGGCGCAAGAGGACGCTTTCCGGGTCCTGCACCGAGATCTTTTTCGGGATGAATTCGCCGAAGAGCAGGCTGATGTAAGTGAAAATGACAATGCTCAGAACCAGGGAGAGGAGTTCCGGATGCGGCAGGGTGGGGAACGTGCGCGAAAGGACGGGCGCAACCTTGAAGCCCGCGGCGGCGCCCAAAAGGATGCTGGTAAACGCGATGCCGATCTGCGAAGCGGCAATCAGCGTTTCCGGCTCGTCGACGAACCGAAGGAGCTTTTGCGCGCGCGGGTCGCCGCCCTCCGCGAAATGCTCCATCCGGCTTTTCCGGCTTTCGAGAAGCGCCGTCTCGATCTGTGTGAAGAACGCGCTGAAAAGAATGCATCCGATGAGCAGCAGGCATAATAAGCCTATTTCAGAACTGTCCACTTTGGTTGATTCCCTCCAATGAAAATTTGTTTTTAAATTATATCACATTTGAATTCAGCGGCAAATATTATCAATGTGCTTTTTGCGAGTGCCCTAACATTGAGAGAAGGGTGTCAGCCGAAGGCTGACGGGTGAGGTGGTTGTAATGTTACGCATGTGTCTGTTCTATCAAGTTTCAGAGCGATTTCGAGTGTGGAAAGTTTTAGAGAGGATTTTAATTCCTTACGGGAAAGGGGCGTGATTTTTTCTTGAAAATATTATACACAAAGCCTTAATATGACCATGAGGCGTTGTATAATATATGTAAAGGAGCGCATGGAATGGATTCAATAATTGGATTGTTTTGGGATTAACATACGAAGGCTGCACACAAAAAATGCCGCAAGATATATTATAGTGGGAGGTGATTATATGCAGGATAGATACGCTGGTGATATAGGCGATTATGGAAAAATAGGATTATTGAAATGCTTACAGGCACATGGATTTAGGATAGGCGTTAATTGGTATCGTGTTTCCGCACTGGATAGTGAGAAAAAGGCAGATGGGACCTATAAGCAGAACGATGGCAAGTACCTCATATCGGACAGTATCAGGGTATGCGATTTCTTTCTTGCAGATATGCTTACAAAGGTTGCCAAAAGTAAAAACAGGTCTGTGACAGCTATTCAGGAGGCAGATTTGATTCCGAATGCTGTTTATTATGACGAGTATCTTACGATTGACGGGCGATTCGAATGGCAAAAAAAGGCTATGAAGATGTTTGAAAGCGTTGAACTTGTATTTATGGACCCAGACAATGGCTTACTCGTAAAATCGGTTGGAAAACGGTCTGCAAGAAGCATAAAATATGTGTTCTATGAGGAGGTGCGGGATTTTATCAATTCTGGGAAGAGTGTGTTAGTGTATAATCATAGAAGCAGAAAGGCGGAAAGAAAATACTTTGACGATTTAGAAGATAAATTGCAGGAGAATGTAAAAGTAGAAAAAAGAAAAATACAGAAGATTACGTTTCCCAAGGGAACAATACGGGATTATTTCGCCATTCCTGCCTGCAAGGAACATTATGACATTTTTCATGACGCTTTTGCAGATATGAAAAAAAGCAAGTGGGGACAACTGGGAGTATGCAGATGATTTCCGGATTTGGTAGATGGGATTCCAACAAAAGCCTATAAGAGACCTTTTCTGCCCGAGTGAGAACGATTTTTGCCAAGCAGGTTAGGAAAGAGATGTTGTATTCGTAAAATAATCTTAATTTGACTGAGGAGATAAAGCTTGGAAAACATCCGAGGTTGAAATTATTAGTTGAGAAGTTTGACGATAAAGGACGTAATCATCGAACTTCTAATTTGGGGGAGCAATATGCTTAAATTCTTGCGTTTTAACATCGGCGATTTCTTTAACGGTTATGAAGAAGTGCGGCTTCAGATTTATAAGCAAAGCGCTAAGTATGAAATAACCTTTATGAATCTCAGCCGGATGGAAGCCCTTGGTCGTTATGAAAAGAAGCGTTTTCTTGTTAAAGACATGGGACGATTATCAGAATGGGATTCTTTGAACGTAAACATATGGAGGGACAAATATGTGGATCCCATTTGTGATGGAATAGAATGGGAGTTGACTTACCGCGAGGATGGAAAAAAGAAACGTTTTATACACGGTTCCAATAGCTATCCTCCTCAATGGAATCAGTTCATAATGTGGCTTGACGCGCTAATGCCTGAAATGCAATTTGCAAATTATATAGATAACGCGATAAAGTGACGAAGACGATTGAATGTAATATGAGAAGAGTAGAGAAATGAAGGATTGAATCCCATTCGGAAAGCATATGCCTCACGCACGTGGGGATGAACCGCGTCGTATATTGGAATATTCGCGACGCGAAGAGATTGGTCTTGAACTATATGTTATAATGACCGTATTGCTTTTGTAAGTTAGGAGAAAGATCATGGAATTGGATTGGGCGACGTTTCTTATCGTCTGTCCGCTGGTGGGGCTGGCGGGATTCGTGGACGCCATCGGCGGCGGCGGCGGGCTGATTTCTCTGCCTGCCTATATCATCGGTGGCATCCCGATGCACCAGGCGATCGCGACGAACAAATTGTCTTCGGCCTGCGGGACGACGCTGGCGGTACTGCGGTTTTGGCGGAACGGGCTGATTAACATGAAGCTGGCGGGACCGTCGGTGGCGGCGGCGATTGTCGGCTCCGCGCTCGGCGCGCGAATTTCTCTTATGCTCGATGCGTCGATGATGGAGCGAGGGTTATACGTGGTGCTGCCGGTGACGGCGTTTATCGTGATGAACAAGTCGCTTTTCGGCGC